>PAHS01000034.1 GCA_002711145.1 Marinovum sp.
TGGATGTTCAGCATTCGCATGTTGTGGCGTTTCAAGTGGCGTTGAAGTATCAAACATTTTTTACCTTCAGAGCTAGTAATCATTCATTCAATTATGTGACATAAAACATTTATCACTTTGGTCAATCTGGGAAGTGGGTTTCCCTCGTCCCCAAGGCATCAGCCAATCGCACTTTAGCACTTCCCGGTCTAATTGGCTTTTGTTGGCTTGGGTCTGGCGCCCAACCTGTAAGATATATATGCTCGTAAGTNGNNCTAAGCATTNCATCNGATCTAAAAAATCGCTTCTGGTAAAGCTCAGAGGCTAACTCGAAAATATCGCGTCTTGAAAAATACTTATTCCTATCGATGAGCACATTCGTTTCAGCCGCTAAGCGTAAGTCATGTAATAAGGCATAAAAATCTTTGTAAAGAAACTTTGTAATGGCACTATCTGCCACTGGCAAAGCGAACCCAGCTCTTTGCATAATCGAGCCAAGATCACGAATTTCAGCCAAGGGCATAAACCTCGGATGAATTCCGTTCAACAATGTTGTTTCTGCTTCTGTCAACACACTTCGCAACTCGTTCAATGTCGTTCCGCCTAAACATGCAGCGATCATCAGACCATCATTTTTAAGAGCAAGTCTTGACTGAATTAGCTGCCCAATTGGATCATTTGCCCAATGAAGTGCCATTCCGTGTATTACAAGGTCATAGAAACTCTGGCTTAAATCTAGGTTTTCTTTGTCTTCGATAATGGTAGCTTCAGGAAATGCTTTACGCCACGGAGCTGGTAGCCCTGTGACAATAGCAATTAACTGAAAATCCCTATTAATGTTTTGAATCCTATCTTTGATCTCTGATATAACTAAATCATGAAGGAAACATTCATCGCGCCCGATAACCCTACTTCGGCTCATTTCTAAAGCCTTTCTATCTACTAAAATATTAGAGTCTTGCATCACGTGATTTTTTCCAACCTAAAATGAAATTCTGAAATTGATATATTCACCAATAGCATTTAGAACCAAAAGATCTGGAATTTGAGAATAGCATTATATATTGAGAACTAACAGTGTCGAAGCTTTGAAAAGTGAAAAAGATTACATTATATTCAACCCGAACATGTGGGTTCTGTCGTGCGGCAAAAAGCTTGTTAGACGACAAAGGGGTTTCTTACAAAGAGATTGATATTTCTTCTGATCCAGAGCTAAGAGGTCAAATGATGACAAAAGCAAATGGCAGTCGAACTGTACCGCAAATATTTATAAATGATGCGCATTTGGGCGGTTTCTCTGATTTATATTCACTGCAACAATCAGGAACACTTGACAAATTGTTGGGAGATTAACGTATGTGGAAAGGCGCACTACTTCAAATATCATCCACTGATGAGCCCAAACAAAACTTAGAGCTGATCAATAACATGATAAATTCAGCTGTAGCTAACAATGTTGAATTTGTCGCTTTGCCAGAGACTGCAAATTGTATTTCTAATAGTAATTTGCACAAAGAAACCGTGCTACAAAAAGAAAAAGAGGATATGACCCTAGCTAGCTTGACTGAAGTCGCTAAAAAAAAATCTATCTACATTTTAATTGGGTCTCTCGCTATTAAGCAAAATATGCCTAAAAATAAGTTTTTAAACCGTTCTTTTTTAATAAATCCATCAGGATCGATCATAGCAAAATACGATAAGCTCCATATGTTCGATGCTACTATATCAGATTCTGAAGAATACATTGAAAGCGCAAGTTTTGTAGCAGGGAAAAATGCCAAAGTAATATCAACCGCGATTGGAAAATTTGGTTTGAGTATATGCTATGACGTCAGGTTTCCTCATCTTTACAGAGGCCTTTCTCAACGTGGAGCACAGTTATTAACTGTACCTGCGGCATTCACAGTGCCAACAGGCAAAGCTCATTGGGAAATACTTCTCCGCGCACGAGCTATAGAAAATGGCGCTTTTGTAATTGCACCAGCGCAATCTGGGACACATAATTTCACTGGTGGAGGTTACAGAAAAACATATGGGCACTCAATGGTTGTTGACCCATGGGGCAATATTCTGGTCAACGCAAAGCATAGCACAGGAACTATAGCATACTTCACATGTGACTTATCAAAAGTGGAATCGGCTCGTTCAAAACTGCCATCATTGACGCACGATTGTAAGTTTAGTTATGAATAACTATGGATAACGAAAACTCTTTAGCAGTGCCACTATTTGGAGAAATCCTAGCTCTAGATCAATTAGTGCGTAATCGGCTAGCGAAGGTCTTACCCAAAGGCATGGAATTGTCTCATTTTTCAGTGCTTAACCAATTGAGCCATACGAAAGTTGAGCGAACACCTGCTCAAATTGCAAAAAGTTTTCGCTTAACGAGAGGGGCAATTACAAATACCTTGAATAAATTAGAACTATCTGGATACGTTCACGTACGGCCGGACTGGGAAGACGCTCGGCGCAAAATGGTGAGTATTAGCCCTGCTGGCATCGCAGCAAGAAATAATGCTTTGATAGCCGTAACGCCAATTATAAACGAGCTTGCACATGAAATGGGTGAAGAACGCCTAAAAGCCATTGTGCCAATTTTACGAGAGTTAAGACAGAAGTTAGAGTGAAATCAAACTTGATTTTGGCTATGTGCCACCTAGCTTCATATGAAATAATAGATGTTTAGCGATTAAAAAATCCTATAGTTTCTGGCTCTTGATACGAAGTATATTTGTTGATACACAGCCCAAAAAATAAGGTGAGTATGTTTTTATGTATCGAGTTTGGAATTTTTTAACTAACTATTCGCTACTACTCATAATAGGAGCAATTACAGCCCTAATTTGGGCTAACACAAATGCTGTTAGTTATCATCATTTTGTGGATTATGTTATTTGGGACCATTCTCCTATCGGTCATTATCATCATGGTCATAGAACACTCACATTACATTACTTGATAAACGATATTCTTATGGCTCTGTTTTTTGCNATCGCNGCGAAAGAGGTATGGGAAGCAATAATTCTTGAAAATGGAAGTTTAAGAGGAAAAAAAGCCGCAACGCCTCTCTTTGCAACTGCCGGTGGGATGTTTGGGCCGATCGCGGTCTATCTTGGCATGGCTATGATGCTCGGTTCAGATACTTATAATGCTGTCGCAAACGGGTGGGCAATTCCAACAGCTACAGACATTGCATTCTGCTATTTAGTAGGTAGGTTGGTATTTGGCTCAGGACACCCTGCAGTGAGTTTTTTATTACTATTAGCAATAGCAGATGATGCAGCAGGTTTGATCATCTTAGCTATTTTTTATCCTTCCGGTGAGTTGGCTCCTGAATGGCTCCTACTGTCTGCCGGGGCGGCAGTATTGGTTTATCTTCTATTTAACAGGCTTCCTGGAAAACTAGATGGTGATGACAAAAGCCAAGCGAGATCAACATGGGTACGTAAAAACCTTTCCTTTTGGCCATACGCAATTGCTGGCTGCATCAGTTGGTACGGATTTATGCGTTCAGGTTTGCACCCAGCATTAGGATTGCTTCCAATCGTTTTAACAATACCACACGCGGACCGGGCATTTGGATTTTTTGATCAAGCAGAGGAGCATGTACACGACCTTCTGAATACCATGGAGCACGCTCTCAAGCATCCAGTCGAAATAGTACTCTTCTTCTTTGGTTTGCTAAATGCTGGAGTAGAGTTTTCCGCAATTGGAGATGCAACGTGGCTAGTTCTTGCTGGTCTTATTATCGGCAAACCGATTGGGATATTTTTATTCGGATGGNTTGCAGCTGTACCTCTTAAACTTGGCATGCCAGAGGGATTAAGATTAATTGACCTTATAGTTATTGGATTTGTCGCCGCAATAGGGTTCACAGTATCTTTATTTGTAGCGACGGTCGCTTTNGAGGCCGGACCTGTCCAGGATGCTGCAAAGATGGGTGCCTTATTCAGTTTTGCAGCAGCAATTTTATCTATAATAGCTGGTAAAATAACCAAGGTCGAAAAGAAAGAATTAGACACTTGAACTATATTTAAAATTGTGTTTCAAAATTTTGGATATTTCAGTTTTGGCTACTAAAGTGCTCGGTAACAAATCTATAAAGAGATGAAATACCAATAANTATAATGAAAAGTCCATGTTTATTAATATTCGGACACGGCTACACGGCAAGCGCTCTTGTAGACCATCTAGGAACCGAAGATTGGGAAATCTTTGGCACTACTAGAAATGTGGACACTGCGGATTTANTCAAAGAGAATAACATAACACCACTTATGTGGTCAGATGACACAAGCATAAAAGCCGTAATAAAACGTTCAAATTATATATTACATTCAATAGCACCAACTGAANTGGGAGATCCTGTATATNAAAAGTTTGCCGAGGATATCATAGCAAGATCTATAAATCTTTCATGGGTTGGATACCTATCAACAACCAGTGTTTANGGTAACCATGATGGACAATGGGTAGACGAAAAAACTCCGGTCAATCCCTCCGGCAACAGAGGCCTCCTCAGGGTAAATGCAGAAAATACTTGGGCCAGAATAAATAACTTACCTTTACATATTTTTAGATTAGCAGGCATATATGGTGCGGGCCGAAGNCCTTTAGATAAAATAAGATCAGGCAAGGCACAGTTAATCAGTAAACCAGGCCAATTTTTCAGTCGGATACATGTCGAAGATATTGCACAGGTATTAAAAGCCTCAATAGAAATGCCAAATCGTGGTTCAATATATAATGTCTGTGATGATATGCCCGCTGCCCCGGATGAAGTCTTAGCTTATGCCGCAAAATTATTAAACTATCCAGAACCACCCAGAATTGATTTTGAAGNAGCTGAGTTATCTCCAATGGCTAAAAGTTTTTATTCAGACAACAAGCGCGTTAATAANNATCTGATTAAAAATGAATTTNGTCTCNCCTTAAAGTTTCCAAATTTTAAAGCTGGCCTCGATGCTTTAGTTGGCCGNTAGCCTTTAANAANCGGGTAAGTATCTCATGCTAATTTTGTACTTAATTTAGAAANACCTAATGTAGCTAATACTTTGTTCACTATATTCTCAGAATTCATCTCTGCTACCTGATACATATCCGATTGACTTGCTTGATCTATAAAAATATCCGGCAGAAACATGGATCGAAACTTTAATCCATTATCGAAAAAACCTTTTTCAGCTATATACTGGGCCACATGAGAGCCAAAGCCACCAATCGCNCCTTCTTCGATGGTAATTAAGGCTTCATGTTCTGAACATAAAAGCTCTATTAAATCATTATCTAATGGTTTTGCAAAACGNGCATCCGCAACAGTGATATCAAAACCCATTGGTTTCAAAATTTCGGAAGCCTTTAAAACATCTTTTAAACGAGTACCAAAAGATAAGACAGCAACTTTGTTTCCATCATTGATAATTCGACCCTTGCCAATATCTAATAAATCTCCAGAGTTTGGCAGTTCTACACCAACTCCCTCTCCTCGCGGGTATCGAAAAGCGATTGGACCTTCNTTATATTCNGCTGCTGTTTTGACCATGTGAACCAACTCAGCTTCATCAGAAGGTGCCATTACGACAAAGCCTGGAAGATTTGTAAGAAAGGAAATATCAAAACTTCCTGCGTGCGTTGCACCATCTGAACCGACTAAACCTGCACGATCAATAGCAAAACGAACCGGCAGCCTCTGTATTGCAACATCGTGAACGACCTGATCATANCCTCTTTGAAGAAAAGTAGAATAAATCGCACAGAAGGGTTTCATACCACCAGCCGCCAATGCGGCNGCAAAAGTTACCGCATGTTGTTCAGCTATTCCAACATCAAAACATCTAGACGGGTANCTCTCCGAGAAAAGTTTCAACCCAGTTCCGTCNGGCATTGCTGCAGTCACTGCACAGATTTTATTATCTTTTGATGCAAGATTAAGTAAGGTTTCAGAAAAGGCAGCGGTGTAACTTATTGCGTTTGGTTTGCCTTTATCCTGTTTTCCAGTAACNAAATCAAATTGCGCAGTTGCATGACCTTTNTCTTGTGCATTTTCAGCCGGAGCAAAGCCTCGACCTTTTTTTGTTATGACATGGATTAAAATAGGTCCATTTGCTCTCTGCTTTACAGTTCTCAATATAGGCAACAACTGATCTAAATCATGTCCATCGATTGGACCTAGGTAAGAAAACCCTAAAGCTTCAAACATTGTNCCNCCAACNGCCATACCCTTAAGCAANTCTTTTGCCCGCTTTGCNCCGTCACGAAAAGGNTCNGGCAAGAAACTTATTGCGCCCTTAGCCGCTGCTTTCAGATCTTGAAACGGTGCCCCGGCATATAACTGTGATAAATAACTGGATAAGGCACCAACTGGTGGTGCGATAGACATCTCGTTATCATTCAAAACGACGATTAATCTTTTACCTAAGTGACCTGCATGGTTCATGGCCTCATATGCCATACCTGCAGACATGGCACCGTCTCCGATTACAGCGATGGCGTCACCAAGACCAGTCTCACAGTTTCCACCTAAATCGCGAGCCACGGAGAAACCCAAAGCAGCACTTATCGAAGTACTAGAGTGTGCAGCTCCAAAAGCATCATATTCGCTTTCACTTCTTTTTGTAAAACCACTAAGACCGTTCTTTTGTCTCAAAGTTCGAATGCGANCACGTCGCCCTGTTAAGATTTTATGAGGATATGCCTGGTGACTTACATCCCATATTATCTTATCTTTTGGGGCATCAAAAATGGTNTGTAATGCCACAGATAACTCAATNACGCCCAANCCAGCGCCTAAATGACCACCAGTTTCAGAAACAGCAGATATGGTTTCCTTACGCAGCTCATCTGCCAAGAGTTTAAGCTCTTCATCGCTAAAACGCTTTAAGTCAGCAGGTGTTTGTACCTGATCTAGTATTGGCGTATCAGGCCTTTGGCTCATTGAATACCTCAGTCTTCATTACTTATTGCGCGAAATAACGAAATTTGCCAAACGCTGCAAGCTCTTTGCTCTATTTCCATAGGGCATTAACGCTTCATTTGCTTTATCAATTAAAGCGACTGAATGTTTTTTTGCAGTATCCATTCCTAGTAGAGATACAAATGTTGCCTTACCAGCATTTTGATCTTTTTTGACACGCTTTCCCACTTTCAATGGGTCTCCTTCAACATCTAAAATGTCATCGATAATTTGAAATGCTAAGCCCACCGACTTAGAATATTCTAATAGAGCACTAGGATCTTCGCCACTCATCACCGCTCCAGAACATGCTGACCATTCGATGAGAGCGCCAGTTTTTCTTCCTTGCATTCGAGTAATTTCATCTAAATCTAGAGGCACGTCAGACGTTTCCGCTAAAATATCTAGCGCCTGCCCTAGAACCATGCCATCAGCACCTGATGCAACAGACAAATCGTATGCTAGTTTTAGCCGATGGGCATCACTAACTCTAAACCTGTGATCAGTCAGGAGTTGGAATGAAAGCGTCTGTAACGCGTCACCTGTAAGTATTGCAGTTGCATCATCCCATTTTTTGTGGACAGTAGGTTTCCCTCGCCTAAGGTCATCGTCATCCATTGCCGGNAAATCATCATGAACCAGTGAGTAAGCGTGCAATGCCTCAATCGAGCAAGCTGCCCAAATCGATTTTGAAGGATCAATTTCAAAAAGTTTTGAGGACTGATTTACTAAATAACCCCTTAATTTTTTACCGCCTAATAGAGCNTATTGCATTGCCTCATTTACACAACTTATCTCANAAGGCTCAAAAACAAATGTAAAATGATCATCTATTANTAATGCGTTAGCCTCTAAATCACTATCCAAANTCTACAATCCGTCCATTTTGGCNGTACCATTTGGATTTCCGTCCTCATCCAATGTTATCGCTGCAACTTTTTCTTCAGCTTCCTTGAGTTTTTGTTCACATCGTTTTTTTAATANTGCACCACGCTCATATAATTTTATCGATTCATCAAGTGCAACTTCTCCACGATCTAGCTGGTCCACTACAGCTTCTAATTCGGCCATCGCTTGTTCAAAGGTCATCTCTTCAATCGGTTTATCACTCATTATTTTGCCTCTATTAAATTTTCTATGTGTGCTTTTGTACATGCAGCAAGTGCGTCTAGATTGTACCCGCCTTCAAGTACAGAAACCACTCTAGATGAACAACAATCATTAGCCAATTTACAAACCTCAGTTGTGATCCAAGAGAAGTCATCCACTTGCCATTCTAATTCAGCCAAAGGGTCATCGATATGCGCATCGAAACCAGCTGATAAGAGTATAAGATCTGGATTGAAAGAACGCACTTTTGGGAAAACATTTTCTTGGTACACACTTCTCATATATAAACCATCAGAGTTTGGCGGTAAGGGAACATTTAAGACATTGTCAAATTCACCTCGCTCTTCTGAACGTCCAGTACCCGGCCAAAGCGGCATTTGATGACTTGTTACTGTTAAGGCACGAGGTTCNGTCCACAATAAATCTTGTGTTCCATTACCATGGTGTACATCAAAATCAATCACAGCAACCTTGGATAATTTGTGGTAATCTAATGCATGTTTAGCGGCAATTGCCACATTTCCAAATAGACAAAACCCCATTGGCACCTGTGTTTCTGCATGATGCCCAGGAGGCCTCACAGCCACAAACGCATTCTTTGCTTTACCAGAAATAACAGCATCCACAGCGCATACCGCACCACCTACTGCCCTGTAAGCTGCAGCTACAGTACCAGGTGACATGTGCGTATCTCCATCTAACTGGCTCATTCCAACTTCAGGACTGCTGGAATGTATTAAGTCAATGTGAGATTGTGGGTGAACTGAGAGAATATTTTCTTTTTTAGCGGCTGGAGCCTCGATCCTGAGTAAATCCAAATCTTCTACAGCACGTAAGATGTGCTTTAGGCGCGCCACTTGCTCAGGATGCCCTGAAGGTGTTTCATGTTTTAGACAGTCGCTATGAGTAATAAACGCGGTGGTCATTTTTCCATCCAATAAACTTTAATTTGGTAAATAATTGTAATATTTATTGTCCTAGATTAACTGGGTGATAAACCTCTCAATCGCTCAGATCGTCTACGCAGTAGTTCAAGTGTGACTAAAAGAGCAATGGAGATTGCCACCAATATTGTTGCAACAGCTAGGATAGTGGGACTGATTTGTTCTCTCAATCCAGTAAACATCTGCCAGGGTAAAGTTTTTTGATTTGTAGAGCCTACAAACATCACAACGACAACCTCATCAAATGATGTGATAAAAGCAAACAGTCCACCCGAGATGACACCCGGCAAAATCAATGGCATTTGTATTTTAAAGAACGTCCTAACTGGATCAGCACCCATATTTGCAGCCGCCCGTGTAAGTGAACTATCAAAGCCAACAAGAGTTGCAGTTACGGTTATTATTACGAACGGAATACCTAAGACGCTATGAGCAAGAATAACTTTTACATAACCAACAAAATTCTTATCAAGACCTATTCTGTCTTCAAGAAAATTCCCAACATGCGAATAAAAGAAAAACATACCAGTTGCGGAAATGATTAAGGGGACTATCATCGGTGAAATTAAAATGGCTGTAATAGCCCTTTTAAATGGAACATGACTTTGGCTTAAGCCAATAGCCGCAAGGGTTCCCAAAGAAACAGAGACTAGGGTAGCAACAGGGGCAATTAACAGAGAGTTTTTAAAAGACCTCTGCCATTCATTATTTGTGAAGAAGTCTTTGTAGTGTTTGAGCGAATAACCCTCTGGATCAAATTGAAGCATTTCTGGCGTAAAAGTGAAAAAATCTTGAGCATTAAACGAAAGAGGCATTACGACTAATATTGGGGTAATTAAAAATGTAAAAATTATCCCACAAATTACTCTGAAGGTATAATGCCATAGAACTTGTCCAGGAGAAAGGTATGGCTGAAGATGATTTCGATATCGACCATGACGGAGCCAAAATAAAAACCAACCTAAAAACCAGCCAAGAAAAAGTCCTAAAAAAATTCCTACTGGCCCGAGAAAATAAAAAGACACTAGCACCAGAAATGCACAAACTGCGTAGCGTATCGCGGCCTCATTCCGTTCAAAAAATACACCTAGGAGGCTCACTACAACAGAAAAGAAAACTCCCAATAGAGCACCCCAAAAT
>PAHS01000006.1 GCA_002711145.1 Marinovum sp.
TTTGAAGGCCTAACTCGTTTTGCTTCTGATGGAGCGGTAATACCCGGCTTGGCTAAATCATGGGAGATATCCGATGACGGTACAGAATATATCTTTCAACTTAATTCTGGTGTGACGTTCCATGATGGTTCCACAATGGATGCAAACGATGTTAAATTTTCACTAGACAGAGCTAGATCTGAAGATAGTACAAANGCTCANAAGGCNCTNTTTTCNGGTATCNAAAATNTTGAAGTTCTANCGANNGATAAAGTNAAAGTNANNTTNGCTTCTCCNAANGGTAGNTTTCTATTTAACATGGCNTGGGGAGATGCAGTNATTGTTGCATCCAGANACNNTNGANGNAATAAANACNAATCCAATNGGNACNGGCGCATTTAAATTNTCCAACTGGGTTCAAGGCGATAAAATTGAGCTGCTTCGCAACGANCAATATTGGGGTGAGCCAGCTCATTTGGAGAGNGCAACATTCAAATTTATCTCCGACCCCAGTGCTGCATTTTCCGCAATGATGGCGCAAGATGTTGATGCCTTTGCCGGATTTCCAGCTCCTGAAAATTTAATACAGTTTGAAGCGGATAATCGCTTTCAGGTCTTGGTTGGGAATACTGAAGGAGAGACTATTCTATCTACAAATAACAAAATGCCACCTTTAGATAACGTAAAGGTCAGAAAAGCTATTGCACACGCAATAGACCGACAGGCTATTATAGATGGGGCAATGTTTGGCTATGGCACTCCAATTGGAACCCACTTTGCTCCACATCATCCAGACTATGTGGATTTAAGAGCAAACTCAAATTATGACCCCGAGCTTTCTAAAAAGCTTCTATCTGAAGCTGGATTTGGTGCAGGCTTTACNACAACTTTGAAATTGCCACCCCCATCTTATGCAAGGCGCGGTGGAGAAATAATCGCCTCTCAATTAAGAGCCGTAGGCATCGAGACAGAAATTTCAAATTTAGAATGGGCTCAATGGTTAGAGGAAGTGTTCAGAGGGAAAGACTTTGGTTTAACGATTGTTAGCCATACAGAGCCTATGGATATCGGGATTTACGCTCGGCCAGAATATTATTTNCAATATGATAGTTCCGAATTTCAGGCGNTTATAGAAGCTCTCAATATTGAAAGTAACCCTCAAGAACGAAGTAATCTTCTCAAAAAAGCCCAACAACTTATCTCNGAGGATTATGTGAATGGCTACCTTTTCGAGTTAGCTTTTCCAACTGTAGCAAATGCCAAAATTATTGGGCTTTGGGAGAACGCTCCGACGCAAGCTACAGATTTAACAAATGTTAAATGGGCTGACTAGTTTTTGAACTCTATGCCCCCAAATATGGGGGCATAATTAAATTGGCATATAAATGATTAATTATTTTTTCAAACGCCTTTTTACGTTTGTACTGAGCCTTGCCTTGGCCTCAATTGTAATTTTTTCGCTCGTGGAAATTGCACCAGGAGACCCTGCAAGCTTCATGCTGGGTATCAATGCTCAAGAGGACACTATTTCAGCACTTCGTACCGAACTGGGATTGGATCAACCGAAAATAAGTAGATATTTCACCTGGATAGGCGGAATGCTTACTGGGGACTTTGGTATTTCATACACATATCGAACAAACGTTACAGAAATGGTGGGAGATCGTTTGTGGGTTTCACTTCCATTAGCAATTTATTCACTCGTTTTATCTACAGTTATTGCCATTCCTACAGGCATATATGCCGCCGCAAAAAGAGGAAAGACTGGGGATGTTGCTGTAATCAGTGCAACTCAATTTGGGATAGCAGTTCCAAATTTCTGGTTTGCGATAATTTTAGTGGGAATATTCGCAATTAAATTACAATGGTTTTCTGCGGGAGGTTTCCCAGGATGGCAAGATGGCCTGCTTAATGGGTTTACCTCACTGACATTGCCTGCGATTGCTCTTGCACTGCCTCAAGCAGCCATATTGTCTCGTATAATGCGAAGTGCACTAATTGAAACACTTGGGGAGGACTACATTCGCACAGCTCGCGCTAAAGGCCTAAGCGTATGGCAAACAATCTGGAGACATGCACTTCGAAATGCCTTGATACCGGTCCTAACAATACTTGGACTTCAATTCTCTTTTTTACTGGCAGGCGCAATTATTATAGAGCAAGTATTTTACCTCCCGGGTTTGGGCCGTCTCGTATTTCAGGCAATAACCCAGAGAGATTTAATCGTAGTGGAAAGTGTTGTTATGCTTCTTGTTTCTGCGGTGATACTAATCAATTTTATCGTTGATATCGCTTACATGCTGGCCGACCCAAGATTGAGACTGGATAGCATATGATAAGGTTAAATACGAGCTTACAATTTAGTATTATCTTGTGCTTATTGCCACTAATTATGGCGACCGTTTCTTATTTTTGGCAGCCGTTCGATGTAACTGAACTAAATATATCGAACCGCTTAAAGCCGATGAGTTTAACGCACCCATTAGGCACAGATCATTTTGGGCGAGATATGCTGTCTATGATAATGGTAGGAGCTCGTACATCAATCGCCGTAGCATTCGTGGCTGTCGGCATCGGGGTGCTTTTTGGAGTTCCATTAGGATTATTTGCAGCGACATGGAGGGGTAGTTTTATAGATGACTCTGTCATGCGATTTAATGATTTAATATTTGCATTTCCGAGCTTAGTAATTGCAATTCTAATAACTGCGATAGCTGGGCCAAGTGCATTTAATGCAATTATTGCAATAGGAGTTTTTAATATTCCAGTTTTTGCGCGTGTTTCCAGAGGAGCCGCTCTATCGCTATGGCAACGTGAATTTATTTTATCTGCCCGGGTTGCTGGGAAAACTGGTTTACGAATTTCGATAGAACACATACTACCCAATCTGATGCACATACTTATAGTACAGGCTACTATTCAATTTTCGCTCGGCATTCTTGCGGAAGCTGGGCTGAGTTACGTAGGATTGGGAGCCCAGCCTCCCACACCCAGTTGGGGCAGGATGCTTGCAGACGCCCAAACAATGGTGTCATTAACGCCTAGATTGGCAATAGTACCAGGGGTAGCAATTATAATAACAGTTTTAGGATTAAATCTTTTAGGAGATGGCCTGCGGGACGCTTTTGACCCTAAATTGAGAGGAAGCATCAAAAAATGACGCTTCTATCTATCAAAGATCTTTCTGTGTCTATTTACGGAAAACCCATAATCAGAAATGTTTCTTTCAAATTAGGCGCTGGAGAAATTCTGGCTCTGACGGGAGAAAGTGGCTCTGGCAAATCAATCTCTGCTTTGGCTCTAATGGGTTTGTTACCCTATGGATCAAAAAAAGGGGGGATAATTAACTTTGAAGGAAAGGACCTTAATAAAATAACAGAGACTAACTTTTGCAAGCTCAGGGGTAAAAAGATTAGCATGGTTTTTCAGGAACCAATGACGGCCCTCAATCCTGTTCTAAGCATTGGCAAGCAAATCGCCGAGACATTAGTTCAACATAAAGCCTGTGCTCCACACGAATTGAAAAATCTTGTTCGCAAAACTATGGATCGCGTTGGCTTGCAAGATATCAAGCCTTCACGCTTTCCTCATGAATTATCGGGAGGACAACGCCAGCGTGTAGTTATTGCTATGGCAGTTTGCTTGCAACCAAAGGTTTTAATAGCAGATGAGCCAACAACTGCGTTGGATGTTACAACACAATCAAAAATCCTAGCCCTTCTAAGAGACTTTGCAAAAAAAGATGGCATAAGCATCATTCTTATTACGCATGATTTGGCAATTGTAGCAAATATCGCAAATTACCTACTACTTATGAAAGACGGAATTTTAGTAGACCAAGGAAAACCAATAAAGGTTTTCAAAGATCTTTCNCACCCATATACACAAAAATTATTTTCAGCATCTAATCAAAGCTTAGCTTTGAAAAAGAGAGCCTNTAGTGGAGGAGAACTATTAGAGGTAAAATCTATATCTGTCAGTTATAAGTCTNATGATAAAGGAATTCTTTTTAAACGTGCGTCTTTTGAAGCAGTTAGCGATGTTTCATTTAATATCAATAAAGGAGAACGCTTAGGACTAGTAGGGGAGTCAGGCTGCGGAAAATCAACATTGACCCGAACTATTCTTGGATTACAATCTCTCAAATCTGGCTACATTAACTTTGACGGAAAAAAAATCTCGAACAGTGATGATAGTTTTAAAAAAAATGTACAAGTAGTTTTTCAAGATCCTTACGGTTCTTTTAACCCAAGGCACAAAATTGGACGATTAATTGCAGAATCCTTTTTCGCATTGGGTGAACTGGCACCACCCCAANCAGAGCAGAGAATTATTNTAGAAGAAATGCTCGAAGAAGTTGGTCTNCCNTTGGAAAGTACAGAAAAATATATTCATGAATTCTCTGGCGGTCAGAGACAGCGCATAGCTATAGCGCGNGCACTTGTAACTAAACCNAAACTGATAATTTTTGATGAAGCCGTTTCTGCTCTCGATGTATCAATTAAAAATCAAATTTTAAAACTCATTTCAGATTTAACAGAACGTCATAATTTATCATATTTGTTTATCAGTCATGACCTTAAAGTTATAGAAAATATTACTGAAAAATGCCTAGTGATGAAGAGTGGAAAAATTGTTGAAAGAGGGCCNACTAAGCAAATTTTGTGTGNCCCAAAGAATGAGTATACTCTATCACTTATCAATGCTGCACCAAAGTTTCCTGATTTTTTGCATGCCTGATAAAAGGAATATAATATGAGTACAAACTTTCCAAATAAAAGGTTCCTAATAAATGGTGAATGGGTCTGCTCAGATACAGAAATCGACCTTACTAATCCATCAACTGGGGNTATTATTGCTCAAGTGTCTGTCGCANGTANGGAACATGTGAATGATGCAGTGGGNGCGGCAAGAGATACACTAGAAAATACTTGGAAAAATATAACTGCTCGCGAAAGGAGTGCGCTATTATATAGGCTTGGGAGTTTGATCGAAGAGAATATTGACACACTTTCAACGTTGGAAGCCACCGATGTCGGTAAGCCTCTACGGCAGGCACAAGCAGACGTAAAGGCGTTGGCCCGTTATATGGAATTTTATGCTGGTGCTGCGGATAAATTGCATGGCGAAACAATTCCATACCTTCAAGATTATACGGTTTATACTTTGCGAGAGCCTCACGGAGTATGCGCGCACATAATACCTTGGAACTACCCAATGCAAATTATTGGACGATCTGTGGGAGCAGCACTTGCAACTGGTAACACCTGCATTCTTAAACCTGCTGAAGAAGCCTGCTTAACAGCATTAGCTTTTGGAGCTTTAACAAAAAAAGCTGGTTTTCCAGACGGGGTTTTAAATATTTTAACTGGTTCAGGAAAAACAGGAGCATGCCTCAGCCAACACAAAGGAATAGATCATATTAGCTTCACCGGATCAGTATCTACCGGTATTAAAATTCAACAATCCGCTGCGCAAAATGTTGTTCCCGTTACGTTAGAACTTGGAGGAAAATCTCCCCAAATTGTTTTTAATGATGCTGACCTTGACGCCGCTTTACCTTTTTTAATAAATGCAGGAATACAAAACGCAGGACAAACCTGTTCAGCCTCAAGCCGTATACTGGTACAAAAAGAAAATTACCAAAAAGTTATTTCGATGATGACCAGTCAGTATAAAATGCTTAAAGTCGGGGCAGCAATGGATGATTTAGACATTGGGCCTCTAATTTCAAAAAAACAGCATGACATTGTTTCAGACTATATCGAGCAGGGTAAAGATCTTGAATTAGCAGCCACAGGCATATTCAGTGAGGCAATAAATAAAGGTGGTTTTTACTGCTTACCACATCTTTTTGTAGACGTTCCAGCTAATCATAGTTTAGCTCAAAATGAAATATTTGGACCAGTTCAAATTATTATGCCTTTCGAAAATGAGGATCACGCAATTGAAATTGCGAATGGCACCGGTTTTGGTTTAGTGGCTTCAGTTTGGACTAAAGATGGTTCNCGCCAAATGCGAATGGCTCAACGTTTAAAATCCGGACAAGTATTTATTAATAACTATGGGGCGGGTGGCGGAGTTGAACTTCCATTTGGTGGGCGTGGTTTATCAGGTCATGGACGTGAAAAAGGCTTTGAGGCAATGTTTGGTTTCACAACACTTAAAACTGTGGCTCATTACCATGGTTAGGAAATTTACATGAGATTAGAAAANAAAAAAGTTATTATCACCGGAGCTGCTTCTGGATTTGGAGCTGGCATTGCAAAAAAATTTATAGAAGAAGGTGCGAATGTTATTGTTGCAGATATCAACNAAAAAACGGCNCATAAGACAGTTCTAGATCTTGGTNCACGCGCTCATGCATTTTTTGTGGACGTTTCAAAAAGCGCCTCTGTATCCANGCTGAAAGATTTCTCATTATCACATTTTGGCATTCCTGACATAATAGTAAATAACGCAGGAATTACACATGNACCTGGCGCGTTAGAAAAAATTTCAGAAGAGGATTTNGATAAAGTCTTCTTTGTTAATTGTAAATCTGTTTACCTAATAGCTCACTCTTTNATTCCAGAAATGAAAAGAAAAAAATCTGGAGTTTTCCTAAATGTAGCTTCTACTGCGGGTGTTTCACCTCGACCTAATTTAAATTGGTACAATGCTTCCAAAGGATGGATGAATACTGCAACAAAAACAATGGCCATAGAGCTGGCTTCTCACGGTATACGCGTTAATGCAATCAATCCTGTAGCAGGTGAAACCCCACTTCTGGCGACATTCATGGGCGAAGATAGCCCAGAAATGCGAGCTAAATTTTTGTCAACAATACCGATAGGGAGATTTTCAACCCCTGAGGATATGGGAAATGCTGCTTGCTTTCTTTGCTCCGATGAAGCGTCGATGATTACTGGCGTATGCCTAGAAGTGGANGGAGGGCGCTGTATATGANGTGGGAACCAGGGCCAAAAAATCTAATCACAGATGTACCGGGAATACTAGTTGGGAATTCAGATGATTGTGTTCTGAAATCAGGCGTAAGCGTTTTAACAAGTNTAAACCCAATGACAGCTTCATATTCNGTTATGGGGGGTGCGCCAGGAACCAGAGAAACTGATTTGCTGGAGCCGGACAAGACAGTTCATGGAATAGATGCTGTAGTTCTTTCTGGTGGTTCTGCCTTTGGCTTGGATGCAACTAACGGTGTTGCTGACCACTTGCGCCTAAAGGGCAGAGGGTTTGCTATGGGTCCTGTCAACGTGCCGATTGTACCGACCGCAATTATCTTTGATTTACGAAATGGTGGAAATAAAAGTTGGAGTAAAAATCCGTATCCTGAGTTAGGTAGACAAGCCATTAAAAATGCATCTGAAAATTTCTGTATAGGCAGCTATGGGGCCGGGTTTGGTGCCACTACTGGCCAATTAAAAGGAGGNTTAGGATCNGCGTCTTCAGTACTNAGTAACGGAACAATAGTCGGGGCTTTGGTAATCGTTAATGCAATGGGCAATATTATTGATCCTATTTCCGGAAAATTTTGGGCTGCACCCTTTGAATTTGAAGATGAATATGGAGGGTATGGTCCTCCACCGCACGCTATTCAAGGATCCATGCTAAAATATAGCAAGATTAACGCCGTGAAAGAAGGCGCCAACTCTACAATTGGGATTGTCGCCACTAACAGTAAAATAACGAAGGCTGAAGCTAAGCGCATTGCAACTTCTGCACATGATGGCTTTTCTCGGGCCATTATCCCATCACACTTACCCTATGATGGAGATTTAATCTTTGCTGTTAGTACTGGGGAGCAAGATAGAGCTAATTCCAATGAGAATTTTGCCGAACTATGTCATGCATCCAGTGTTACAATGTCTAGAGCGATAGCCCGTGCTATATATCATGCGTCTTCCGATGCGACTGATACTGTGAAATGCTTTAAAGAAGCATATAAAAATATTTAGTTTTCATTAAAATAATTATAGATACGTTCCGCTAGTGCAGATGAGACACCTTCAACTAACTTTAAATCTGATAAATGGGCACGTTTAACACCTTTGGATGAGCCAAAATACCCTAAGAGTGCCCTTTTTCGAGAGGCACCGACCCCTGGGATCTCATCCAACGGAGAGGCAGAAATAGCTTTGGAGCGTTTAGCGCGATGCGTGCCAATCGCAAATCGATGTGCCTCATCTCGCAAACGCTGAACAAAATATAGGACAGGATCATTTTTCCGAAGTGCAAAGGGATTGCGCCCAGTTATATGAAACTCTTCTTTACCGTGATTTCTATCTATCCCCTTTGCGACACCAACCATTGCAATATCTTTTATACCAAAATCTTTCATAATCTGAGAGACAGCGGAGACATGGCCAGCACCCCCATCAATCAACAAAAGATCCGGCCATTGCCCTTGTTTTCGATCTGGGTCCTCCTTTAACAGGCGTTTGAAGCGACGCGAGAGAACTTCTCTCATCATACCAAAGTCATCTCCAGGCTTAAGATTATCGCCAATAATATTAAATTTGCGATAATTATTTTTCATGAAACCGTCCGGACCCGAAGCAATCATAGCCCCTACAGCGAATTCTCCTTGAATATGGGAATTGTCATAAACCTCTACTCTTTTGGGTGGCATTGCCATGTCAAAAGCTTCAGCGAGTCCTTTAAGCAGTTTCCGCTGAGATGCGGTATTTGCCATTTTACGTGCCAAACTTTCTTTAGCATTGCGCAGTGCACTAACCATCAAATCAAAGCTTTCGCCACGTTGCGGAACAGTTATCTTAACGTTGCGGCCCAGTTTCTCAGTCAGTAGTTCTTTCATAAGACCAAGATTTTTAATCCCATGAGATAATATAATTTGTTGAGGTGGCTCTTTGGTAGAATAAAATTGACCCAAAAACGCCTCAAGAACCTCATCATGAGACATATCAGAGCTTACACGTGGATAAAAATCGACATTACCCCAGTTCTGATTTGCACGGATGAAGAAAACTTGAACACAAGCTTGACCCGCGTCGAGATGGAGGGAAATTACATCTGCCTCTGAAACTGTCCTAGGATTTATACCCTGATTACTCTGTACTTGTGTAAGGGCGCGGATGCGATCACGTAAAGCGGCCGCACGCTCAAATTCCATTTCCTCAGAGGCTTGCTTCATCTGTAACGAAAGTTTTTCCTGAACATTAGTGGATTTACCAGTCAAAAAATTGTCCGCCGCCTGTACTAGCAATTTGTAATCCGCTTTACTGATCTTTCCACCACATGGACCAGAACAACGTTTTAAGTGATAGTTCAAGCAAGGTCTATCGCCAGCCTCAACCTCTTTATCACTACAAGACCTTAGTAAAAATACCTTTTGCAAGGTATTCAAAGTTCTATTGACTGCCCCAGCGCTTGCAAATGGGCCATAATAACGACCAGGTCTATTCTTTGCACCGCGATGCTTTTCTAGTCGTGGGAATTCATGTTCCGCGGATATGAAAATGTACGGAAATGATTTATCATCTCTTAGCAGGACATTGTACTTCGGTTTTAACTGCTTAATAAGGTTTTGTTCTAGCAGGAGGGCCTCAGTTTCTGTAATTGTCGTCAAAAACATCATCGACGTAGTTTCAGAAATCATCCGAGTAATTCTGGATGAGTGGCTTGATGAATANCGCGAATAATTTGAAACCCTATTCTTAAGGTTTCGCGCCTTCCCAACGTAAAGCACCCTATTCTGGTCATCGAGCATACGATAAACACCTGAAGAGCTATCTAAAGTTTTCAAGTAAGAATGTATTAACATATAACCAGATAGTGGCTGCGNAGGTGTCATTTCAAATAGATTTCAAATACGTAAGGTTGATTCTCTTATGGCTGCAATTATAACACGCGATATTCAAGCGAAAACATTTCCACGCTTCCTGTGGATAAACCTGGAGATAACTTTTGAAAAATAGGATTTTTTCGTTGTATTTCCGGCGTTTCACTGGTTTGCCTACAATTTAGGCAAAAAAATAACCCATTGTTTTTATTCATTTTATTTTTTGTCTTTCAAGCAAATATTTGAAATTACTACATATTTGCTACAGCGTGCTATATTTGTGTCGATACAGTGTAAAACTATTGGCTAAAAATAAGTTATGATCTATTCAACGCCTTGAATATCCGGGGTTTTCCAACCTAAATGCTGNCCACCATCAACACACAAGAGTTGCCCAGTAACACTCTTAGCATCAATGAAATAACCTACGGCAGACGTTATATCATCTGCGTTAGCTCCCCGCTGTAAAATCGTATTTTTTCGTTGTCCATCAAAATGATACTCTTTTTGCCGGGCACCAATTAAAGTGGGCCCAGGACCAATTGCGTTCACCCTAATTTCAGGAGCTAAGGCTCTAGCGGCTGTTTGTGTCAAAGCCCATAAACCCATCTTCGCAATGGTATAGCTTGCAAAATCTGGTGTTAGCTTTTTAACTCGCTGATCAATCATATTGAGAACCAAACCCTGCGAAATTGGCTCATTTTTATNATCCAAAACTGGGCTTGGGGATTGTCGTGCAAATGCCTGTGTCAATACGAAGGGNGCTCGTAAATTACTTTCGATATGACGATCCCAACTTTCACGGGTNGCATCCTCAAAACTATCATATTCAAATATTGANGCGTTGTTGACCAATATCGAAATCTGCCCACCGATAGCCTCAGATGCAGCAGGNACAAGATCCTTAACCTGATCCTCAACCAGTAAATCACCTTTTATACACTCGGATATTTGGCCTAGANTATTTATTTCCTTAGCCAAATCTAGCGCCTCACTTTCAGAATTGTTATAATGTATAGCAACATCATAACCACGATTTGCCAGGTANACCGAAATCTCNCGACCTANCCTTTTAGCTCCACCGGTAACTAGTGCACGCATTGGTANTTTTCACTTTCATTGAACTGTTAAATATAAATAGGCCGCATACGTGAGCGTCAAGAACGCACCCCAAAGCCTGTTGATGTTCACTCNCATATAAACAAATGGAAACAAAACGATTCCAGCTNCAAACANTATCCAAAAATCAAAATTAAAAAANGAAGGTGCAATCGGAATATCNCCAAACATTGTTGTAATTCCTACGATGGCAAATAAATTGAATATATTTGAACCTATGACATTACCGAGAGCGACNTCAGCCTGTTTTCTAAGAGCAGCCATCAGTGTTGTCGCTAGCTCCGGCAGAGAAGTACCGAGCGCAACAAGTGTTAATCCAATGACTTCATCAGATAATCCATAAGATTTAGCTATCAAAGAAGCGTTTTTAACTAATATGTCAGCGCCAATTGGCAACCCAATAAACCCCAAAGAAAGAAAGAGAATTATTTTCCAGAAAACTAAGGTTGGGTCCGCATTTTCCACTTCCAAGTTTGAAGTTTTATTCTGCATCTTTAACGTGTCTCGAGCAGTTATTAGTAAAAATAGGGCAAGGAGAATAAGGAATAAAATTCCCTGTGGCAAAGAGAAATTACCTATAAATGCTAATGAGAGGAATATAACAGTTGCAATCATCATAAACACGTAGTTTTTTCTAGTGTTAAATTCTCTTGTATTAATGCCAGCAATTAAGGCGGGAATACCCAACACAAGAAAAACATTAGCGATATTTGAGCCGACTACGTTTCCTAACGCAATTCCTGGGGAATTATCGAGAATTGCTCTTATTGCTACTAACAATTCAGGAGCTGAAGTACCCAATGCCACAACTGTTAGCGATACTATAAATGCTGGGATTTTAATCTTTAAACTAAAATTTACCGCGCCGCGGACGAGAAGATCACCGGCAACTAACAGAACAATAAGCCCGAGTAGTGCTTGAAGCCAAACCATATCTATCCAGATTTTTTAGAACATTGACAGTCTTTACCAATTTTAAATTGGCCACACTTNNCGCATCTTTTCGAATTTAAAAACTTAACCTTCGGTATACGCAACTTTCCAAACATTGCCATAACACCAATGACGATTAAAAAAAGAACNACAACTTTTAGTATCATATTTTAAAGCCCATATTTTGAAAATGCTGCCCTTTCTTCAACTAAGCTTATNGCATCCTTGGTAATACTTACCCCAAACCGCTGAGATAGAGATTTTTTCTGGCTATATTCTTTAAAACGAGTTTTCTCTCCAAATCGCTCTTTTAGAACCGGAACAGCATGCCCTATCCCATCTATCAAGCCGATTTCTTTTGCTCGAGCAGCCAGCCAGATCTCTCCNGTAAACAAATCTTGGTCAGCAGATAATTTTCCAGCTCTAGAGGTGTTTACGTGAGCTATAAANACTTCATGTAACTGTGAAAGGATATCTTTCAATCTTTTNACATCTTCTACTTTTTCTTTTTTGAANGGATCAAGCATAGACTTAGATTGACCTGCCGTATAAACTCGACGCTCAACACCATATCGCGCAAGCAGCTCGTGTAAACCAAACCCCGATGAAATAACACCAATTGAACCTATAATCGAGGCGTGGTCTGCATAAATCTCATCTGCTGCTGACGCTATCCAATACCCACCCGATGCGGCCACATCCTCTACAAATGCGATAGTAGGCACCTTTGTTTCTTCCGATAACCTTTTAATCCTATCGCCAACAAGAGAAGATTGGACTGGCGATCCGCCAGGTGAATTTATAATTAAAGCAACAGCGCTAGGGTTTCCTTTTTTAAAAGCTTTATCAAGCGTTGAGCCAAGCGCACTATCAGAAATACCCCCCCGCGACCCCGATGAAATGAGACCTGTGAGACGAACTAGGGATACTGTCTTTCGTCGGTTCAACTTTTTTAAAAAAGGTATTTTNAGCATGAGTAACGTCTAGGCAAGGTGATCAGCCACTTCAACATNTAAGAAACCTTAATCTAACAAAAGCGACATTTATCCAACACAAGTTTTGAGTAAATTATGGCCTTAGTCGCCATCCAGTTTTAAAAATTACAAATATTATAAGTATACAAAGCCCTGTAAATACCANTATTGCAAGCAAGCTTGTCACTATTGGCACGTCAGAGTTACCATAAAAGGCCCACCTAAAACCCGAAATTAAGTAAACAACGGGGTTGAACATACTCACAAATTGCCAGAATTTTGGTAGCATCGATATAGAATAAAAAGACCCACCTAAAAAAACTAGAGGGGTAACTATCAATAAAGGTACCAATTGCAGTTGTTCAAAATTATTGGCCCAAATTCCCAAAATGAAGCCAAGTAATGAAAAAGAAATGCACGTGACTATCAAAAATAAAATCATAATGAGTGGATGTACGATTTGTATGTCAACAAAAAACAATGAAGTCATNAATATCACAAGCCCTATGAATAATGCTTTTGATGCTGCAGCACCGACATATCCAATAACAATTTCTAAAAAATTCACTGGTGCAGATAAAACTTCATAAATAGTTCCAATGAACTTAGGGAAATAAATACCAAAAGATGCATTAGAAATTGACTGCGTCATTACACTTAGCATGATCAATCCAGGCACTATAAATGCACCATATTTAATACCNTCAACAGCATCAATTCGGCCACCAATTGCTGCTCCAAAAACCACAAAATAAAGACAGGTCGAGATTACTGGGGAAACAAAACTCTGTAATAANGTTCTNAAAAANCTCGACATTTCAAAAACATATATTGCCCTNATAGATTGAAAATTCATTCCAAAGGCTCCTCAATTAACGANACAAATATCTCTTCAAGAGAGGACTGTGAGGTTTTCAAATCACTCATCTGCAAACCAGCGCTCGAAATTTTATTTAGCAATTTGGTAATTCCAGTCGAAGATCCTTTAGTGTCATAGAGATAATTTAAGCTCAAACCATCATCTGAAAGGGATAACTTCAAATTTTGCAGTTTGCCCGGGATTATATCAAGTGGAGATTGGAGGGATATCTGAAGTTTCTTTTGCCCCATTCTACTCATCAGCTCTTTTTTCTCCTCCAACAAAATTAATTTACCCTTTGAAATCACTCCGACCCTATCTGCAATTGCTTCCGCCTCCTCGATGTAATGCGTGGTCAGTATTATTGTTACACCTTGAGACTTTAAATCNGCTACAAGTTTCCACATTTCCCTTCGCAACTCCACATCTACGCCTGCAGACGGCTCNTCGAGAAATAAAACTTTAGGTTCATGTGCCAAGGCCTTAGCAATTAGGACCCGCCTTTTCATACCACCTGATANCTGCATAATTTTGGAATCTTTTTTATCCCATAGGGATAATTGACGAAGTACTCTTTCCACGCAATTNTCATTAGTGTTCTTTCCAAACAAACCTCTTGAGAAACGCACTGTATTTATAACTTTCTCAAACGGCTCTAATGAGATTTCCTGNGGCACCAAACCTATAAGTGACCTCGCCAACCGATAGTTTGATCTCGTATCAAATCCACCAACTGTTATCTTTCCTTTAGTGGGAACAACTAGACCGCAAACTGCGGAGATTAGTGTGGTCTTTCCTGCNCCGTTGGGCCCAAGTAGTGCAAGAATTTCACCTTCGCTTACNTTTANGGAAATATCATCAAGAGCAACTAGACCGTCGTTATATACCTTTGAAAGTCCAGTTATGGACANCATATCTGTCATACTAAAANATTCTTTTCGAAAAATTATAATTAGGAACTTTTAAAGTTTCTAATTGTTTCAATCATTAACGCTACATTNTCNGGATTAGCATCAGGCGTAATCCCATGNCCCAANTTAAATATATGAGGACCCCGACATAAATTTGAGATTATAGTGTTGACCTCATTAATCATTGGTTNTCCGCCTGAAACCATGTGAGAAGATTTTAAATTTCCCTGAATACAACCATCTTCCTGTAAGTATTTCGCTGCCCAAGAGGGACTGATGCTATCGTCAATAGCGAGACAGTCTGCACCAGTGGATTTTAAAAATCCTTTATAAGCATCACCCGCCTGCCTAGGAAAGGCAATTACAGGCACATGAGGGTATTTAGCTTTGAGCTGAGTTACGATCTGTTTTGTTGGTTCGAGAGCATATTTATTAAAATCATTGCCTTTTAAGGATCCTGCCCAACTGTCGAATATCTTTACCACCTCTGCACCTGCATCTATTTGGGCAGACAAATATTCGATTGTCGCTTTAGTCAAAATCTCAATAAGAGTGTCAAAAGCCAAAGTATTAGTATCTTTAAGATCATGCGCTGGCTTTTGATCAGGCGTACCTCGACCTGCAATCATATATGTTGCTACCGTCCATGGAGCNCCTGCAAAGCCAATTAGAGTTGTCTCTTTTGGCAATTCTTTAGATAATATTCGCACGGTTTCATAAATTGGGTTTAATACATCATGAATATCATTGATCGGTTTCAGTGCATTCACTTCTGTCATCGAAGCAATTGTAGACAGCCTGGGGCCCTCTCCAGTGACAAACCATAAGTCTGCTCCCAGTGCTTGAGGAAGAAGCAAAATGTCAGCAAATAATATTGCTGCATCAAATCCATATCTTCTAATTGGTTGCAAAGTTACTTCAGCNGCAAGGTCACTGTTATAGCATAGTGATAAAAAATCACCTGCCTGTGCTCTAGTCGCTCTGTACTCCGGCAAATAGCGACCCGCCTGGCGCATCATCCAAACAGGTGGTGTATCCAGCACTTCACCAGCAAGAGCTCTTAAAATCTTTTTCTCAGTGATCATTCTTTTGCCTTTCTCTCAGTACTTGGTTCACGTTCTTTAAATAAATGTCAAGCTTGGTATCTTGCTTTGATGCAAAACACCGCTTANACCATATTTATGATGTTAAATTTACCAAATTCAAAATCACCTTTGCGTATTGGCACTAGAGGCTCTCCTCTTGCATTAGCGCAAGCATATGAAACACGCGAAAGACTTAGCAGAGCCTTCGAATTGNCGCTAGATTGTTTTAAAATTATTGTGATTAAAACAACTGGAGATAAAGTTCTTGACCGCCCTCTCAAGGAGATTGGTGGAAAAGGACTTTTTACCAAAGAGATTGAAGAAGCTTTACTGCAAGAAAGCATAGACATTGCTGTTCACTCTATGAAAGATATGCCTGTTCAGCAACCAATGGGCCTAGTTTTAGATACATTCTTACCTCGAGAAGATGTCCGAGATGCCTTTATATCCAAGATCCACAAAAGTTTGGCAGATATTCCAGCAGGAGCAACAGTTGGAACCTCTTCCCTAAGGCGAAAAGCTCAACTTATGTCGAANCGCCCTGATTTAAACATCGTAGAATTTCGNGGAAACGTACAAACAAGNTTAAAAAAGTTAGACGATGGGGTGGCGGAGTGCACATTTTTAGCAGTNGCTGGTTTAAATCGGCTTAAAATGGACGACATTATTACTGCGCCTATTTCAACAGACGAGATGCTACCAGCAGTCGCGCAAGGAGCAATCGGCATTGAGAGACGCGAAAATGACGTAAGAATTGCAACAATGTTAGAAGCTATTAATAATTCGACAACCGGACTGCTTTTATCTGCTGAAAGGGCTTTCTTGGAAGCTTTGGATGGCTCTTGTGAAACGCCGATTGCTGGACTGGCAGAATTAACTGACGGCGACCTTAGATTTAGGGGTGAAATTCTAAAAACTGATGGAACAGAGGTTTATAGCGATGAACAAGTCGCTTCTACAGAAGACGCCTCACTGATGGGCATTGAAATGGCGCAAAAATTACTACACAAAGCAGGCGATAACTTCTTTTTATAATCGAGTACTAATTAAACACACTGCCTATTTCTATGGGAAAACCGCGTAAAAATTCGTCAACAGTCTGAATTGACTTTCCTGGCCTCTGGAGTGAATCAATTTCGAGTGCGCCTCCCTTACAAGCAATTACTAAAGGTGCTTTTATCACTGTGCCAGGTTTTACTGAATCAACACTCGCTGAACTTNCTATTCTTACATTTAAAAATTTTATTCGCTCTCCATTATAGTATGACCATGCACCNGGGAACCNAGAAAGAGCTCTGATTTGTCGACCTATCTTTTGAAAATCCAATGCCCAATCAATCTTAGCTTCTTGTTTGTCAATTTTTTTAGCATATGAGATTTCATTGCTCGACTGAGGCTTTGGAAGTAAATGATCAATTTTCTTNATTGATTCTACTAATAAAATCGCGCCAAGNGCAGCCAAGCGTTCACTCAAGGAACTAGTTGTATCATGAGGCTCAATTGAGATAATTTCTTTCGCAACAACAGGTCCCGTNTCTAAGCCAATATCCATTTTCATGATACAAACNCCAGTTTCACTTTCCCCAGACATTATAGCTCTATGGANCGGTGCAGCCCCTCGCCATTTAGGTAAAATGGATGCATGGACATTCAAACTGCCATACTTAGGAGCTTCAAGAATTTCTGGTGGTAGTATCAAGCCATAGGCTACTACTACTGAAAGATCAGCATTGATGTTAAAGAATTTTGATTTATCTTCGTTTGATTTGAAACTTTCAGGTGTTCTNATAGGTATTCCGTATTTCAATGCCATTTCATGCACTGGGGTTTCATTAACTCGCTTTCCTCTTCCTGAACGCCTTGGCGGCTGACTATACACGCACACAATTTCATGACCAGCTTCAATTAGTTTTTTAAATGTTGGAATAGAAAAATCTGATGAACCCAAAAATACTATTTTCATTTTATTTTCTTAGCCCTTCGAATTAGCATGTCTCTCTTCAAAGAAGACAGCCTGTCGAAATACATTATACCATTTAAATGATCAATCTGATGCTGAACGGAAGTAGCCCAAAGACCCTCGAAATCGCTTCTAACGATGATACCATCTTTACCTAAATATTTAACTGTTACTTTTTTCGGTCGTTTAATTGCTGCAGATACACCCGGAAGATTGGGACTAGCTTCAATATGCTCAGTCATTTCTTTAGATACTTGTAAAATTTCTGGATTTGCCATCAGTACAAATTGACCTCGGCTAGTTGATGCGTCAACAACGACCAACCTCGACATTATACCTAACTGGTTACAAGCTAGTCCAACACAAGACAGGGCTTCCATAGTGTCAGTTAAATCCAACCAGGTTTTTTCTATATTATTGTTAATTTTCTCTACAGGCTGCGCTTCTTGCTTAAGTCTTGGGTCAGGCCACGTTAATAGTTTTCTAACAACCATCTATTTTTCTTCTCGCGCTATTTCTCGTTTAAATTTTTGCATTTTCCTCGTAATGAGTTGTCTCTTTATTGCACCGAGGTAATCTATAAAAAGTCTACCGTTTAAATGATCAATCTCGTGCTGTACACATGTGGACCATAGGCCATCAAACTCTTGCAATTGCTCCGCTCCATCTTTATCCAGCCATTTAACTTGGACAGAACTGGGCCGCTTAACCTCAGCAAATTGTTCAGGAATGGATAAACATCCCTCTTCATAAATGTTTTCTTCATCTGAACTAGCAACTATTTCAGGATTTATCATCACAATTGGCTTACGTTTAGCCGCTTCTTCCTTTTCACAATCCATAACTATAATTCGACTTAAAATACCAATTTGAGGTGCAGCTAAGCCAATACCCGGTGCATGGTACATGGTGTCCAACATATCAGCCGAAAGCTTAATAAGCGCATCGTCAATCTTTACGACAGGTTCGCATACTTTTTTTAACTTAGGATTTGGATGTAATAATATCGGTCTAAGCATATTTCTCATTTAGGTTAAAAAATAATTACATGCAACGTCCTATGGTTTTATTGCTTATCAAGAGCTTGTTTTACGCTCTCCATTAGCTTAGCTATGACACCCTAAACTACTACTGGTGAATTATGGATTTTGATGAGGTAATAGATCGCCGAGGAACGCACTCCAGCAAATGGGACACAATGGACGAACTCTACGGTGTATCTCCTGATAATGGTCTTTCCATGTGGGTGGCTGATATGGATTTTCGCGCCCCTGAAATTATCCAACAAAAACTGCGTTCAATAAACTCCCACGGTATTTACGGGTACTACGGAGATCAAGAAGAATACAAAAACTCGATTAAATGGTGGATGGAAAANAGGCATTATTGGAAGATTGATACCTCTTGGATTTTCACAACACATGGATTGGTTAATGGAACAGCATTATGCATAGATGCATTTACAAAACATCGAGACGGTATAATTCTCTTNACTCCAGTTTATTATCAATTCNCTAATCTAATCGAAGCCGCTGAGAGAACAGTGGTGGAGTGCCCACTTAAATTAATTGATAACCAATACCAATTTGATTTTGACACCTATGAGGGACAACTAACAGGTAGTGAAAGGATGATTATTCTCAGCTCTCCACACAACCCTGGTGGACGCGTTTGGACAGAGACCGAGCTAAAGGAAGTTGCTAGATTTGCAATAAAAAACGACCTTATATTAGTGTCCGACGAAATACATCACGATCTTGTATATCCCACAAACAAACACACAGTTATGCCAATAGCAGAACCAGCCGTATGCGATCGTTTGGTAATGATGACTGCCACAACAAAAACTTTCAATATTGCTGGCGCACATTCTGGGAATGTAATTATTTCCAATCCAGATTTACACCAAAAATTCTCAAAGAGAATTGCCGCTCTTGGGATCAGTCCCAATAGTTTTGGATTATTTATGGCAACGGCTGCATATTCATCAGAAGGCGCTGAATGGCTTGAAAGGCTAATAAAATATATTGACGGGAATCGTATTATTTTCGACAAAGCAATTAATATGATACCAGGCTTAAAATCTATGCTCTTAGAGGGAACATACTTAGCCTGGGTCGATTTTTCAGGTACTGGGATGGAGGAAAAAGAATTCATCAAAAGGGTACAAGAAAAAGCTAATATCGCAGTTAATCATGGAAGCACTTTTGGAACAGGTGGTGAAAACTTTCTTCGCTTCAACTTAGCAACACCACGCAAATTAGTTGTTGAAGCTACCAAAAGGTTAGAACAGGCTTTTTCAGATCTTCAATGATCTTAGCTAAGTAACGCTACAGGCCTATTTTTTGGAAGAACAAAGTCTAAAGCAGCTGTGTCTTTAACATCAGTATTTCTTTTAAATTCGAAATGAATCTCACCATTTTCTTCTGTTGATGCTATAATTAGACACTGGGATAAGTGACGCGATCCATCAAATATATCTACCAAGCCTCTCAAGTGGGGAGCATGCTCAATGTCCATAGAAAAACCACTATCCCAAAGCTTCAGTACCGGTACAAGAGCTCCATTAAACTCCACCCTGAGCCTGCTTTTTTTCAGCTTTTTATCTTTTTGGGCCCTGTTAAGATCAGCATGCACTTCTTTTGATAAAAACGTTGTCATAAATCCTCCCGACAACACAAAGTCTGACTGATGAGAGGAAAAATCAAGTGTTTTATTTTTTTAAGGTTTCCCAACCTACACAGCAGATATTTTAAAGCGTCAAAATGTTGTTAATCATACGGCCGTGGTAAGAATTATGAGTACATTTACGTATTTGGCGAGCCCTTGTTAGTAGATGTTGAATTTATAAATTATCAGATAAATTGCCCAATATGACACAAATGCAACAAATTTTAATTTTTCTGTATCACAGAAATTATTCGTAATTAGAAAAATGTAAGATTTACAGTTTCTAGGCATATTTTGAACGAGTAAAATCTCAAGAAAGTTATTAAAT
>PAHS01000007.1 GCA_002711145.1 Marinovum sp.
CCATCACCTAAAATAAGGACCCTCTCAACAATATTCTTAAGTTGCCTTATATTTCCAGGCCATGACATAGTCTGAAGCATTGTAGAGGCCTCAATCGAAAGCTCCCTAAGGTTTAATCCCTGCGTTTCATGAAAGTTTTTTGCAAAATNATCAAATAGTAAAGGAATATCCTCTAGTCTTTGCGANAGTGATGGCACATTTATGGGTACCACGTTGAGCCTGTGATAAAGTTCTTCTCTAAACGATTTCTGTTTAATCGCCTCCCTAAGATCCTGAGATGTCGACGAAATAACNCGCAAATCAACTTTTACCTCTGACTTTCCATTTACACGTTGAAATTTTTGATCGACAAGCACTCTAAGAATTTTTGACTGGGTAACCAAAGGCATATCTGCTATTTCGTCAAAGTAAATNACACCCCCATCAGCTTGCGAGAGCAAGCCGTCAGTAGGTAAACTATTTCCAGCATCTCTACCAAAAAGCACATCTTCCATTCTGTCTGGAGCTATTGAAGCACAATTGACGCTAATAAACGGTTTGGANGCTCTTTCAGAATTCGCATGAATGTATCTCGCAGCCATTTCCTTGCCACTACCAGACTCTCCAGTTAATAAAATTCTGCCTTGAGTTTTTGTTACCTTGTCTAAATTCGATATAAAATTTTTGAAAATATTCGAGTCGCCAACCATAACTGACAANGGAGTATCTTTTCGTTTTAGTTCAAAATTTTCTTGACGCAATCGGGATGCCTCCATTGCCCGTCTGACGACTACAAGCAGTTGCTCTATNTTGAAGGGTTTTTCTATAAAGTCGTAAGCACCTTGCTTTATCGCAGCAACGGCTATCTCAATATTGCCGTGGCCCGATATTATGACAACGGGTACTTGTGGATAATCTCGCTTAGCCTTGACTAAAATGTCAATGCCGTCCATTTCATTATCTTTTAACCAGATATCTAAAATTAAGAGACCCGGTACAGATTTCTTCAATTCTTGCAAACATCCATCTGCACTCCCACAAAGTTTAGTTTGATANCCCTCATCTATTAATATTTCTGAAATTAGTTCGCGAATNTCACGCTCATCATCGACTATAAGGATATCAGTCATACCCATCTCCACTTCATATTCTTTACTTTAATTCGAATTATAAAAGGGCAGCTCTATTACAGCAGCCGCACCAACTATCCCTGTATCACTAAATGGAGGTGCATCTTCCAAGCTAAACATCCCTCCATGCTCTTCTATTATTTTTTTTACTATCGCCAACCCTAAACCAGTGCCGTTTTCACGGGTAGTCACATATGGCTCAAACAGACGGTTTCTATCTTCTGGCAACCCTACGCCATTATCAACTATAGAAATTTTTACAGTATTCTCCGTTGATATGGCGTTTACTTCAATCTGACCAAAAACTTCCGGGTGATTATCATTGTTTATTCTACTCTCTATTGCCTCACCTGCGTTTTTCAAAAGATTTATTAAGGCTTGTGAAATCATAGTAGAGTCTAATTCGTAAATAAGTGGACTTTTGATGATATTTCTTTTAAATGAGATTTTGGGAAAACCTGTTTCTTGTAATGAAACAGCAGAATTTAAAATTTCAATAATATCCTCGGATCTCCGATCAGGCTCAGGCATTCTTGCAAATCTTGAAAATTCATCAACAATTCTACTCAAGTCATTGGTTTGCCGTACAATTACGTCTGTCATGTTAGATAAAGTATCACCATCGGTATCCAGCAAAGGTATAAACTTCCGCTTTATTCTCTCAGCTGACAGTCTAATTGGAGTGAGTGGATTTTTAATTTCATGAGCTATGCGTTGTGCTACGTCTCCCCAAGCAGCAGCTCTTTGAGCAAAAACGAGTTCAGTGATATCATCAAAAGCTATAACAAATCCATCAATATTATCTCCTTCATCTTTCATTGGCGCCATTCTGACCAAAAGATTTTCTAATCTACCTGCGCGCAAAAGTTTAATCTCTTGCTGCAGACTTTTCAGATTTCCCAAGACTAATGCATCAAACATAGCAGAAAACTCTGGAACCAATACTGAAAGCGTAGTGTGCTCAGTAATTTTATCGTTGGACTTTAATAAACTAATAGCAGAGCGATTTATAAACGAAATTTTACCCTTGGAATCTAGGCCTATAACACCTGAAGTAACAGAAGCTAGTACGCTATCGAAGAGCCGCCGCCTTTCATCGATTTGTGAGGTATTTTGTAAAAGCGTATCCCGTTGAATCTTCAATTGAGATGTCATAAGATTAAAAAGTTTAGATAACTGGGCTATTTCATCGTCACCATCTTCCTCTCGAACTCTTACATTTAGCTCGCCATTAGCAATTTTTTGTGCTGCTCCAGTCAGGCGCCCTATCGGTCTCGATAACCGTTCTGCAAACCATAAGCCAAGCAACACAGAACTAACAATCATGAGAATAGCAAAGGCTAAATAAACGAGAGCAAAATTAAATAAGACTTTTCCTTTCTCATTCTCCAGCTGCTGATATAAAGACGCTGTTTCTTGTGTGTCATCAAGTAACTTCAGTAGGTTCCCATCCACTTGGCGTGTAATGTAAAGATAATGACCTGCGAACCCATCAATATAAATTAAAGCACGCATTTCATTGTTATTCCAATCTTCTATGATTTGAACTTGTTTTAATGCTGAGTCAAAAAGCGATTTTTCTGGTTCATCATAATCGAATGCATAATTCCGAAAACCTCTAAGCTTTATTTTACCCTGACTGTCTATTACGAAGGCTTCTTGCAGTCCACGCTGCATTTCCTGCTGCAGTGTCGACAACTGATTTCTAAACTCAGAAAAATCCTCTCGATATTGCCTTTTGCGAAAAAGCCCCAATTCAAGAGCTAACTGGGTTATATCCTCTATTATAGCTTCGCGCTGTTCAGTTTCATAGGCCTCTGCAGCAGATCTCGAGGCACCTATTACGCTTTGAACTCTATCAGAAAACCAGGCCTCAAGTCCCATATTGACAGTAAAGGTAGCAAACACCGCTACTCCAATTGTTGGTAAAAGCGCCATGACAGTAAAAAATCCAGTTAAACGTAAATGGAGCTGTGATCCAGCTGACCTCTGTCGCCTTTGTGAAATAATCCGTAATATTCGCAATACGACAAAAGCAACTATTGTAATTACGTATATAAGATCAGCTAACAATACTAATTGGAGTAGTCTAGATTGAGCTCGTAAATCGAATGGCCCTAAAATTATATACGTGGCACAAGCTAAAAATGGACCAAGGAATACCAAATAAATAGTCGAGGAAGCTCTTAAACGGTCGAAAGTTCTGGTATTTAGAAACCTAGTTAACGAAAACCGCATAGTACTTTCCGACACAAAGACTCACTTTTACATATTGTAGAAAATATGTAACACTAATGTTGCCAAGTTACATCAGTTTTCTTTGCCTTATCACTTGGATGTCCAACTCGGCTATTTTTTTTCGTAGAGTATTTCGATTTATCCCAAGCAAATTAGCACACTTGGCTTGATTCCCATTAGTTGCATCCAACGCAATTGTTAAAAGCGGAAACTCAACCTCCTTTAAAATTCNCNGATAAACTCCAGCNGGTGGGAGTTGTGAGCCATGCAAATCAAAATATCTNCTCANATGTCTGTCGACATCNGAGGAAAGCCTGTCACTTTTTTCATTAAAAAGNACNGCATTTATNTCTGGTTGGTTTGACAACGCTTGTTTGACNTCNGCTAGTGAAATGACTGCNTCNTTTGCCGTCAAGCAAAGCCTTTTTACCATATTTTCTAACTGCCGCACATTTCCTGGCCAAGTATAAGNTTGTATAAGTTTGAGTGAATTCGNGTCAAAGTGCCTAGANATNCCAGTTTCTTTATCAACTTTTTCCAGAAAAAANTCTNCTANNAGTAGTATATCNTCAAAACGNTCTCTTAGAGGCGGAACGGTAATNGGCGCTCCACCTAAACGATAAAAAAGATCACGCCTAACTTTATTATTNTCAATCGCTTCATTCATATCTCCAATCAAGGTGGCCACGAAGCGAGGTGAATACTCACCTGGAGAGTCTATCATACTGACTAACCGTCCCTGCTGTGTTGGACCTAAATCAGATATCTCCTCAACAAGGATTGTACCATCTCGTGCTCTCGCAAGAATTTTTGAAGGACCATCCAATTCGATTAGATCGTCTGCTTTCAATCTTATCAAAGGCATATTTCTTCTATCAGAAAATTCGTGNAGTACTCTCGCTACTAGTGTTTTACCAGTGCCTGATTCACCAGATATCATAACAGGTAATTCGGAGTTAATTAGTTTAGCCACAAAACGATAAAGGTCTTGCATCAATGTAGTCTTTCCAACTATTGGTAAACCTTCATCAGCAGCATACATATTNGTACTTTGAATGACCTTAGTTGCNGAACCTTTGTTACTTTTTCTTTTCAATGATAAAGCTTTTGCGCACCTTTTCATTAAATCTGGCAAATCGAACGGTTTGGGTAAATAGTCATAGGCATCTGCTTCTGCAGCTTGAATAGCCGTCATGATAGTATTTTGTGCTGAGATAACAATAACNGGTAAATCTGGGCGATCTTGAGTAATTTTTGGCAACATTTCCAAACCGTTACCATCTGGCATCATAACATCAGTTATAACAGCGTCACCTTTGCCCTCCGAGATCCAACGCATAAGAGTTGTTAAACTTGAGGTTGCGTGCACTTTTACGCCCGCTCTCGTAAGAGCCTGTGTAAGAACCGTACGAATTGTTCTATCATCGTCTGCAACTAATACAGTGCCGTCCATTTTAACTTCCTTCTAATCAGGTTGTGAGACAAAGGGTAGAGAAATACGAAAGACTGTATTTCCAGGTTTGGAATTAAGAGAAATTAAACCATTATGGTCCGAAATAATTTTACTAGTTAGAGCGAGACCCAAACCAGTCCCGTTGACTCTCCCTGATACAAAAGGATCAAAGATTTCATCCTTCATATCCTCAGGAACACCAGGGCCATTATCCATAACCTCAACTTGAATGGGCATCGAATGACCTGAACCATCCGCCCTTCGGAGTTTGAAGTTATGTTCGAAATACGTACGCAATCTAATTTTACCACTCTTTGGTTGCACTTCAGAGGCATTTTTTATCAAATTTAGAAATACTTGAAGTAATTGGTCTGGATCTCCGTATACTAACGGCAACGAAGGGTCATAATCTTCTCTAAAGTTGATATGTGCACTAAATCCTAACTGTGCAGAACGTCTTGCTCTATCTAGTACGTCATGAATGTTTAGAGGTTTGGGGTCGATGGGTCTTAAATTTCCAAACTGCTCAACCTGATCCAATAAAGTTAAAATCCTTCTTGTTTCTGCTACAATCAAATCGGTAATTTCTTGATCACTTGTCGAAAGCCCCATTGACAACAATTGAGCAGCNCCAGTAATTCCTGCAAGAGGATTTTTAATCTCATGGGCCAACATCTCAGCCATACCTATCGCAGACTTCGCTGCTGTTTTTACAGATTTTGGTTGAGACATTCGATCGGCAATCTCTCTTGGCGCAATTAATATTATGGTACTGCCATCAAGACCAATAACAGGCGCTATTTGGATATTGCAAGGAGTTGGTTCTCTACCTTTTGCCCCTACTTTAACGTCTGTAATAAACAAAGAGGAGTTGAACTTTTTTACTTTCTTATAGCTATCCTCAAGAGAAGCATCGATGTTAATTATTTCCCAAATACTTTTATTTTTTAAAGATTTGTTTGATGCATTTAAAAACCCCTCGCCAGGTGGATTAACTTCNACCACGATGTCATCATTATTCAAAACAATAGAGGGCAACGGAATAGACATCCAAACCTTCTCATAATCTATGTTCATGGCTTAACTCTATCGGGTAATTCAAANAGTTTACGAATTACTTTTTTTGGACAATCCTGCCTAAGAAATTCGTCGGATAGGTTTTTTGGCAGAGAAAAAATCTCCAAATAACGTTTTAGATGTTTTCTNGCTACCCTTACACCAAGCNTAACACCATAAAATGATAACATCTCATCGTAGTGANNTGCTATTACTTCAATTAGCCTGAGGCCTTTAGGAACTGNCGGTTGAGTTTGATTATTTAAATGTGCTGATATTTGAGAGATTAGCCAAGGCTTTCCAATAATTCTTCGCCCCACCATCAATCCGTCTGATCCAGAAACATCTAAGGCTTTTGACGCTGAGTTTATATCTACAATATCTCCATTAGTGATAACTGGAATTTTCACTGCGCGCTTGACTTCTAGAATAGCCCTCCAATCCGCCTGACCCTTATAAAATTGGTTACGAGTCCGACCATGGATTGTGAGAGAATATACTCCACATGTTTCAGCTATTACACCNAGTTCCTTTGCATTTATTGATATATCATCCCAACCAAGTCGTGCCTTTAAAGATACAGGTATATCAACGGCAGTAATAACGCTTTCAATAATTAATGCCGCTTTTTTCAAATCGCGCATAAGTGCCGANCCAGAGTAACCACCAACAACCTTTTTTGCCGGACAGCCCATATTTATATCTATTGCTTTAGCACCTAAATCCGAAACTAGTTTAGCAGCTTCTCCCATTGCTTTTGGCTCACATCCGGCNAGCTGCACNGCTGTATTTAAAAAATTCGAGCCGAGTTCAATCTTTTTGATTTTAACATTTTTGGCGAGTAGANCACGATCAGCAATCATTTCACTAAAAACCATGTCTACACCAAATTTAGAAACGACGTTTCTAAACGGTAGATCCGTAATCCCAGCCATAGGAGCCAGAAGGACAGGAATTTTTCCAGTATTTATAGTAGACTGAAGCGACACAATTACCTCCTTTTGGATAAAAAATAGTATGATAGTTTAGCTCGAACAAGATTTTATGCTGTTTTATTTGGCAAAAACTAATAAGCGCTTAAATTTTAAGCATAATTACCTATATTGAACATATCAAGAAGAAGACTTAGACAATTATAGAATCTCAATATCAGTAGGTAGAACAAGCCGATGAAAATTATCGCCATAATAGTCGCTGCCGGCAGAGGTACCCGCGCTGGGGGTAAAAGCCCTAAGCAGTGGCAGTATTTGGGCGGTAAAAGGATTATAGATCATTCGATAGATTTATTTAAAAACATTCCCAGAATTAATAAAATAATGGTTGTACTACATTCAGACGACCTACATCTTTTAGATAGAAACGATGTTTTATTTACCCAAGGTGGGAGCACAAGATCAGAGTCAGTTAAATCTGGCCTTACAGCGTTACAACAATCCGAACGCCCAGATTACGTGTTAATCCATGATGCAGCCAGACCCTCAACTCCACTTGCTCTTATAAATACAGTAATAGATAACTTGGAAACAGTTACCGCTGTATCTCCCGCATTACCAGTTACCGACACACTATGGGAAGTTATTGACGAAAAGGTTATACAAACCAAAAGCAGAAATAATATCTGGCGAGCTCAAACACCACAGGGATTTAAATTTAACACGATACTTGATGCCCACAAGATTAGCGCATCAACTATGACTGATGATGTTGAAGTTGCTATATCAGCCGGAGTACAAGTAAAGGTAATAAATGGAAGTGAGCAAAATATTAAAATTACAACCGCAGAAGATTTTGAGCGTGTTATAAGAGTTTTAGGTCATAAATAATGGATATAAGAATTGGTAATGGTTTCGATGTACACGCCTTTGAAGAGGGTAACTCTGTCATTTTAGGTGGAGTAAAAATCCCACATACGTCTAAACTTTGCGGCCACTCAGACGCAGACGTGGTACTGCATGCAATTACAGATGCTATTCTTGGAGCATTGGCAGAGGGGGATATAGGCACTCACTTTCCACCAGACGACATAAAATGGAAAGATGCATCAAGTGACTTTTTTCTTAAATATGCAGTAAAACTTGCCAAGAATAAAAACTTTCAAATTAGTAATATCGATTGTACCATAATTTGTGAAAAGCCAAAAATTAAACCTTATGCACAATCAATAAAAACAAATATTCAAAACATGATGGGCCTTCAGGACGATAGAGTTTCTATAAAAGCTACAACAACGGAAACGCTCGGCTTTACAGGGCGCGAAGAAGGAATTGCAGCTCTAGCCACCACAATTCTTGTGACCGGATGAGCTCAACAATTGCAACAATTTTTGGTATAGGGTACATGCGACCAGCTCCNGGAACTTGGGGCTCCATATTTGCTGTAATTCTTGCAATTTTGTTAGTAGAAAATTTTGGGATAATAGCATTTGTATTAGCGCTATTGCTTATATCTGTCCTTGGGTGGTGGGCCACAGACAACTATCTGCAACAAAGCCAAAGCAAGGATCCATCTGAAGTCGTTATTGATGAGCTTGTAGGGCAATGGATCGCCGTTCTACCTGTTGCGTTNGCNNTNTTTCACNTAAATNTTGGGNCTTTGGANCTATGGCCNGGGTGGNTATCTTCTTTTTTGTTTTTTCGTTTTTTTGATATTTTAAAACCATCTTTAATTGGTTGGGCAGATAAAAAAAATGGNGCACTAGGGNTNATGTTNGATGATATATTAGCAGGNATAGCCGCGGCAATATGCACNATTATTTTGGCGGNAATNTATCATGGTATTTGANATGNATANGTTANAAAAGTTATCNGTCCTGGCACTNAANTTAAATAGTAAAATCGTTTCAGCTGAAAGCTGCACNGCTGGATTACTNAGTGCTAGCCTGACTGAAATCCCTGGATCTTCAGCTTTCTTNGAACAAGGTTACATAACCTACTCAAATCTTTCTAAAACCAGCGTTTTAGGAGTAGAAAATAAAATCTTGGAAAAATATGGTGCTGTAAGCGAACAGGTCGCAAAGCAAATGGCAGAGGGAGCTTTAAAAAGATCGAACAGTACTATCGCCATTTCGATAACCGGTATTGCTGGTCCTGGAGGTAGCGATTTCAAACCGGAGGGATTAGTTTGCTTTGCAGTTACAAAAAAAAATGGTAAAACAAGAACAAAAACCATGGAATACGGCCCATTAGGTAGAAGTAANGTCAGATCNTCAGCGGTCAAAACCGCACTCAACCTATTGTTTGAGGAAATGTCTGTGATTNAAACGTTATAAAGAGCGAGTGCCTGTTTTTCAAAAGCAGTTAGAACACGCTGCATCGCTTCATTAAACACGACCCCAACAATTTTTTGCAAAACTACATTCTTCATTTCAAAATCGACAAAGAANGAGACCTCACTACCATTGTCAACCACTTTAAANCTCCATGTTGAATGCATTCGTTTAAAAGGTCCGTCAATATATTCAGTAATTATTCGGTTGTCAGATCGTATTAGCGTTACTTTACTTGCAAACTTTTCTCTGAACAGCTTNAAACTAATAACCAGATCCGCTTCAANGACTTCATTATCTCCAATAATATTTCTTGAATTGACTCTGGCAGCNGAACACCATGGAAGAAATNTTGGATAACTGTCGACGTCAGCCACCAAATCAAACATCTGATCCGGACGATATTTTAGTATTTTTGTTTCAGAGTGAGTAGGCATATTGAATATTTTTTAGTGACAGTTTGTGAGAGATACGTAATGTTGTGGAAAAAATAAAGGGTGATTTAATGTCAGAGCGACCATATGTCATTGATGAGATGATTTCTGCAAAAGCGATAGCAGCTAGAGTAGAGGAGCTATGTAAAAATATTCAGAGTGAATTTGTAGGTACAGATAAGCTCATTGTCGTAGGTTTACTACGTGGCTCATTTGTATTTATTGCAGATTTGGTGCGTGAATTAGATCTGCCAGTTGAAGTCGATTTCTTAGAAGCGTCGTCATACGGAGATGGTATGGAAAGTTCCAAAGAAGTACGAATATTAAAAGACTTAAGGGGAGCAATTGAAGGACGAGATGTATTGGTCGTAGAGGATATAGTTGATACTGGCTATACTTTAACTCATGTAATTTCTTTGCTAAAATCGAGAGGCCCTGCTCGATTAAAGTCAATCGCCCTGCTTGATAAGCCTAGCAGACGTGAGGTTGATGTTAAAGCAGATTGGACTGGCTTTGAAATACCAGATGAGTTCGTCGTNGGATATGGAATAGATTATGGGCAACGCAACAGAAATCTAGACCATATTGGAAAAGTTCGATTTACTGACTAGAGAATACCATTCACATTAATTTGTGTTATTTCCCTTTCCATNCTGGATCACGTTTTTCCGAAAATGCACGTGCTCCTTCTAATTGATCTTCTGAACGGTACAAAGTCTCAACCGTTCTAAACTGACTTTTTGTAATCATATTTAAAGCGTCGTTAAACTTCATATCTTCTGCCTCGCGAACAACTTCCTTTATTGCTGCGTAGACTAGCGGGGGACCAGAGGCCAAAAGTTCGGCTAATTCTCTTGCCTTAGGTAATAAATCCTTTGAACTCAACACTTTATTTATCATACCCCATCGAGCCGCCTCCTCAGAATCTAGCCACCTTCCAGTGAACAACATTTCCATAGCGATGTGATACGGGATGCGCTTTGGAAGTTTNAATGAAGCTGCATCTGCAACAGTTCCAGAACGTATTTCTGGNAGTGCAAACGAGGCATGNTCTGCTGCAAATATAATATCAGCAGAAAGAGCCAATTCAAGACCGCCGCCGCAGCAGATACCNTTAACCGCTGCAATAATTGGNTTATTCATATGAGGTAATTCTTGTAAACCNCCAAAACCACCAATACCGTAATCACCGTCAACTGCATCNCCATCAGCNGCAGCTTTTAAATCCCAGCCTGCACAGAAAAATTTTTCTCCTGCNCCAGTAATTATTGCAACTCGAAGATTTGGGTTATCTCTAAAATCACAAAATATATCACCCATAACTTTACTGGTTTTTAAATCTATAGCATTCGCCTTTGGCCTATCCAAAGTTACTTCTAGAACATGTCCAAAGATATTCGTTTTAACGGACTCAGTCACCATGTTTATCCTCAATTACATTTTTATCAGAGCGTCAACAGCAACAGCTCTGGACGCTGTTATTAAAAACGGATTAATTTCCAATTCAGATAACTCACCACAATTCCTTACAACAAATTCCTGAAGCTTAAATATATTTTCTATCAATGGCTCCATATTAATCGGNTCCGATCCTCTNTAGCCGNAAAAAATTTTTGCTATTTTTAAATTTTTTAATGNGGCATTTACTTCACTTCTGGTAAATGGCATCACTAAGCTTTCACTATCAGATAAAATCTCAGTCAAAATACCTCCAGATGCNATCGTAAATACGAAACCATGTGCTGGGTCATTGATAATACCCACCAACAACTCAATTAGAACTTCACCTATCATCTCTTCAATCAAATAATCTTTGTAGCCCATTTCATCAAAGGCAACCTCTAATTCCTCAATATTTTTTATACCTAGCCGAACACCCCTATTTTCAGTTTTGTGAGCTAGGCCAAGCGCTTTAATGGCTACAGGAAACACAAGAGGAAGATTAGTTATTAATTCTCTATTGTTAACTACAACATTTCTAGGGGTATCAACACCAATTTCAGAAAGTAAACGTTTTGAATNTGCCTCATTAAGCAAGCAGGCGCTTTTATTGTTATTTGGTAAAATGACGGGGTAATTTACTGGGTCTAGATCGGTTTTTTGAGTAGATGCAGCAATTATCGCAGCTAAACCTTCGTCCATTCCACAAAGAGGAATTAAATTTTTTGTCATTAAATCTTTTGCTACACTTTCTTCTATATTCTCCGCAAGTGTGGACATTAACGCAATTGGTTTTTTGATTGCTTTCTTCGTTATAACTGCAGCCTCCACAACGCAANTCCATGCGTCAGGATCACAGAAATCAGATCTCGGAAAATCAACAATAATTATTCCAATATCTATATTCTTATCTTGCATTATCGATATAAATGTTTGAGCCATTTTACTGGCATCTCCCCAAATATACGTATGGTAATCTAATGGATTAGCTAGTGCCACCTTGGCACCTAATGCACTATTAAGGCCATTAGTTTGTTCTTTTGTTAATTTTGGAAATACAAGCTGCGAACCGTTACANATATCTGCNATTAAGCTTGCCTCGCCACCTGAGCAAGACACNGACGCCACGGATGAACCTGATAATCGTCCATGACAGTGAAAAACTTTCAATGTTTCTATGAACTCGGAAAGGGAATTCACTCTCGCAACCCCAAGCCTTTTCATAAGAGCTGACGCCCCTTTATCATTCCCCGCGAGTGAAGCCGTATGAGATACTGCTGATAGCTGTGCGTGTTCTGANTTACCAATTTTTATTACAACTATTGCCTTGCCNAGCTCATCACANAAACTTACNAACTTTTCAAAATTTCTTATTGACCCTAGGCCTTCNACATACANNCCNAGAGCGGTAACTCTTGTATCTTTCACAATATTTGTNGCTAGTTCAGCCAATCCNAGTTGCGCTTGGTTTCCTGCAGTTACTGCATAACCNATNGGCAANCCCCGTTTTTGCATCGTNAGATTNATCATGATGTTNGAACTCTGNGTNATAATGGCAACNCCNCTATCAACACGNTGACCTCCATGCTGGTCTGGCCATAAACAGAAANTATCAAAATAATTAATAATNCCGTAGCAGTTAGGNCCCAGAATAGGCATNCTTCCAGCNGCATCAATTAACGCTCTTTGNAACTCATNACCATCTTTTAACTCAACGACAGCTTCTGAGTATCCAGATGCAAANCANACNGCCCCACCGCAGTTNACCTTTGANAGTTGCNAAATTATATCNACAGTAGCCTTCCTATTAACGCCAACAAAAGCCGCATCAATCAAGNTCGGCAANTCACTTATGTTTCTNTACGTTTCGCATCCACAAAANTCGACTTCAGATGGATGTATCGCAAATATCCGNCCGCTAAANCCNATTTTTTTTAGCTGAAAGACAATAGATTTNCCCCAAACTCCTCCACCGATAACANCTACATTTTTNGGATTAANAAATCTATCTAAAGCATTGATATTATNTNTATTNATCACNTTATGNATNNCAATNCTAAGAGCCCANNGGCCTCAATAGNTCTCTACTAATTATATGTTTTTGAATTTCCGAGGTGCCATCCCAAATGCGNTCGACNCGCGCATCACGCCANAACCTCTCAATNGGNTANTCATTCATAAGACCCATACCACCATGAATTTGNAATGTCATATCNGTTACACGTGCAAGCATTTCTGAAGCATAAAGTTTNGCAGANGCGATTTCTCTGTTGGCATTCAAACCTTGATCTAATTTCCANGCNGAGCTTAAGGTTAGTAGATCTGCAGCATCAATTTCAGTNATCATNTCGGCTANCTGAAAACTAATGCCTTGAAATTTTCCAATACTTTCCCCAAANTGCTTTCGATCTGCNCTATAATTTANGGCNTATTCAAAACANCGCCTNGCTCGGCCTACTGACATTGTAGCAACNGTAATTCGGGTNGCATATAACCAGGTATTCATGACTGCAAAGCCACCATCNACCTCACCTAAAACCTGCTCATTAGACAAACGGCAATTATCAAATTCAAGGATCATATTATTATATCCTTTATGACTNACCGATTTNTAGCCATCGCGTATTGTAAAACCCAGCGTTCCTCTATCTACCAAAAATGCCGTAATCCNCTTCTTTGGNCCTTTNGGAGTTTGATCCTCNCCTGTNGCTACAAAAACAATTACAAAATCCGCNTGGTCNGCTCCCGAAATGAAATGTTTGACGCCATTTAACAGCCAATCGCCTCCATCACGAACAGCAGAGCATTTCATGCNCCNAACATCAGATCCAGCATCTGGNTCNGTCATCGCCAGTGCATCCATTTTTTCACCTNTTANNGCNGGAAATAAATATTTCTCTCTTTGATCACCNGNACANGCCATTAGTATATTTTGAGGTCGTCCAAAGAAGTGATTAAGCGCCATTGANNCCCGACCTANCTCACGCTCAACCAANGCAAACTCTAAATGATTTAAACCAGCNCCGCCGACTTCGCTTGGAAAATTACATGCATAAAATCCAAGTTCGATTGTTTTTTTCTTTATCTCGTCAGAAACTTCTTTNCGAACTACGCCGGNAGCTTCAACCTCGTTTTCAAAGGGATAAATTTCTTTTTCAACAAAGTTTCTAACNGTATCAACTATCATTTGCTGTTCTTCAGATAATCCAAAATTCATAACTCACCTATTTGAATATTCTTTTTAATTTTGAGGCAACTTCACCCTCTGGCTCACTTGATTTTCGGGTATTTAAGTTGACATGCAGTAGAAATTGCTCACAGGTCGCCAGGCTAACCTTATCTGTTTTTCGCCTCATTGTATGAAAAAGCTTGAGCTTCTTTCCATCTACAAGCAGCACGGATGTGTCCACATCTATGTGTTCGCCAGCTAGTGTCTCATTTAAATACTTTATGTGGTTTTCCACAGTAAAATAACTATTTCCAGAAGCTATATAATCAGAGTCAACACCTACTGAAGAAAGAAAACCATCAGCCGCATCCGAAAAAACCTGGCCGTATCGGCCTTCGTTCATGTGACCATTATAATCTGTCCAATCAATGGGTATTACCCTATCCACACTAACAATAGTTTTATTTTTAAGAGTTTTTTCCTCAGAAATCATCTTCTCATGATTAACAATTAAACTTCCCGCAGCAAAGTTTTGCTGTTTTAAACTACGTAAAATGGCGATCAAGTTTCTATCTCTAATGCGTTCAAGCTCATGAATTGATTTATCGCCTGACTGAGTATCAGACTGAGATGCTATTTTTTCCACAAGCTCGTCAGTCAATTCAGGAACATCCATCAACTTTGTCCAAGGCCACTGCAAGCAGGGACCGAATTGAGATAAAAAGTGTTTCATGCCAGCCTTACCACCAGCAATGCGATATGTTTCAAATAGACCCATTTGAGCCCACCGAATACCAAAGCCGTATCTAATTGCATTATCGATTTCTGAAGTGGTAGCAATATCATCTTTAATTAACCATAAAGCTTCTCGCCAAACTGCCTCAAGAAATCTATCTGCCAGATGAGCATCAATCTCTTTTCTCACATGCAACGGATAAAATCCTAATTTTGTTAAAATTTCCATCGCGTTATCTAAGTAAGTCGTCGATGTTTTATTACTGCCCACAACTTCGATTAAGGGTAATAAATAAACTGGATTGAACGGATGACAGACGATTATTTGATCTGGTGCTTTAGAACTTTCTTGAAGTTCCGAAGGCTTATAGCCCGACGTTGATGAAGCGATTACAGCTGATGGAGAACAAACACTCTGAATTTCTTCATAGACACTATGTTTGATTTGCAATCTCTCTGGAACACTTTCTTGTATCCAATCCGCACCCAGAACAGCATCAGCGATGGTTTTACAAAACTTTACTTTACCCTCTTTGGGTAACTGACACTCGTAAAGCATTGGAAGGGCGAAACGGGCATTATCAACAACTTCTAAAAGAGTTTCTTCTGCACTTGGATCTGGGTCATATACACTTACGTCCCAGCCATTTAGTAAAAACCTAGCGGCCCATCCTCCACCTATTACTCCACCACCAATAATTGCGACCTTTTTAGTCATATTTAACTACCATATTCGTTCATACCAAAATTATACTGTTCGCTCTGTGTAACCATCAACAGCTATAGCTTGACCGGTAATCATAGAGGCCTTATCACTCGCCAAAAATACTGCCATATCAGCAACATCATCTTCACTTACAAAACTTCTCATTGCTGTACCTTCGGAATATACTTTTCTAAGCTCATCTTGCGTTAGACCAGAAGCATCGCTTTCAATAGATAAAACCTTTTCCATTCTGGGTCCACTTACAGCTCCTGGACATATGGCATTAACACGCACACCATAATCACCTAATTCCATCGCCATTGATTTTGTTAAGCCAACTATACCCCACTTTGCGGCGACATACGGTGAGCGATTTGGTACTCCAAATAAACCAGAAACAGATGAGGTGAAAATAATACAGCCAGTTTTTTGCAGCTTCATTATTCGTGAAGCCCAAGATGCACTATGGAATGCTCCAAACAAATTAACTTCTACACATCTCTTCCATTCTTGATGATCAATTATATCCACCGAACCAGCTGGACCACCTACACCAGCATTTGCGTACATAATATCGACACCTCCAAACTCATCCATTATATGCTGATGAAAGGCTACCATTTGGTTACTGTCAGAAACATCTGCACAGAAAGATATGGCTACTTTGTAATATTTAGACACAGTTTTAACCAAGTCCGGATCGTTATCACAAATTGCGACTTGTGCACCCTCATCTAGGTAACGCCTAGCGATGGTTAAGCCGATACCACTTCCTCCTCCAGTTATGACAACGCGACGGGTCATTCTTACAAACTCGGCAAACGTTTCTTTAAATTTAATTTAGCTCTAACTTCCTTTGCAGTCATAACCTCTGCACCCATTCCTTCAATTATAACTTTCGCTCTTTCAACTAGCTGCTCATTGGTTGCTAAAACGCCTTTTCGTAGCCACAGGTTATCTTCAAGACCAACACGCACATTTCCCCCAGCCAATACAGCCGCAGCAACGTAAGCCATTTGATTTCGCCCCAAAGAAAAAGCGGAAAAAGTCCAGCCTTCTGGAACATTATTGACCATTGCCATAAACGTATTCAAATCATCTGGCGCTCCCCAAGGAACACCCATGCATAATTGAACTAATGCATCTGGCGCGATAACCTTTTCGGATACAAGCTGTTTTGCAAACCAGAGATGACCCGTATCAAAAGCTTCAATCTCAGTTTTAACACCCAAATTAGTCATCATTCCGCCCATCGACCGCAGCATTCCTGGCGTGTTAGTCATTACGTAATCAGCTTCTGCAAAATTCATCGTACCACAGTCCAGGGTACACAGCTCAGGTAAGCATTCTGCTATATGAGCAACTCTCTCCTCCGCACTGATCATGTCTGTTCCTTTTGCTAACGGTAAAGGAGAACTTGACCCTCCCAAAACCAGATCTCCCCCCATCCCTGCCGTTAAATTTAAAACAACGTCTACGTCAGACGCACGGATCCTATCGGTAACTTCGCGGTAGTAGGTTATATCACGACTTGGCGCGCCAGTATTTGGATCTCTTACGTGACAATGAACTACAGCAGCACCAGCTTTTGCAGCGAGGATAGCACTATCAGCGATCTGCTTAGGGCTG
>PAHS01000008.1 GCA_002711145.1 Marinovum sp.
TGGATGAGCTTCCAACACGCGGATCTGCACTAGCTTCAGACGCCTTTTTCCCGTTTGCAGATGGACTTGAGGCAGCAATTAAAGCAGGCGTATCATCAGTGATTCAGCCAGGTGGGTCAATCAGAGATGATGAAGTAATTAAAGCTGCTGATGATGCTGGGATTGCGATGGTTTTCACTGGAGTAAGGCATTTTAAACACTAGAGGNTATATGTATAAAATTCTTCAAATNNCAATAATATCTCTATTTTGCGACCAGCTTTCCAAGCTCACGATGTTGTACGTTTTAGATTTGCCATTGGTGGGAAAAATTGATGTTTTCCCACCTTATTTTCAATTTACTATGGCGTGGAATTATGGAGTAAATTTTGGCTTGTTTGCAAACAGTACGGAGATTATGCGCTGGGTACTAATCATAATCGCTTTTTTAATTTGTTTTGTTGTGGTCAGATGGTCAGTTTCAGAAAAATTTGGCCCATTGGGGTTGGTCGCCTGTGGTTTTCTTGTTGGGGGTGCTGCTGGAAATGCAATTGACCGTCTTTTTCATGGTGCGGTTGTCGATTTTTTAAATGTTTCTTGTTGCGGCATAAACAACCCTTTTGCATTCAATGTAGCAGATATCTTTATATTTTTTGGTGCTATTGGGTTAGTTTTGTTTTCAGGCAAACAGAATGAGAGTGACTGAAGCAACTTCAGCCGTTATTATTTAAATTAAGTTTTAGGATGACATTTTATGATCTTTAGAATTTTAGGTGTCTTTGTCACTTTATTTTTAATAGCTGCTTGTAGCAGTGACGATGCAAGACTGCGGGATCTCTATGATGTTGGAACTGGTCCCGAAGAATTTGCAGTATTGCCGAGCAAACCACTAATAATACCTAGTAATTTAAGAGAATTGCCGGTTCCTGACGAAACAGTGGGAAATTTAGCAGATCCAACACCAAAGCGTGATCTGATAGAAAAGCTGGGTGGTAGCCTTGACGAGACAAAAATCGTACCAAAAAAAGATAAAGGCCTTTTAAATTATGTATCAAGAGCTGGAGTAAATTCCAATATCCGTGAAGAGCTTGCAGTGGAAGATCGGAAATTTTTGCGAAGGATGGGAGTGTTAACAAGTGTTAAACTTTTTCGNGTTGATAGGTATAATCAAATATATCGTAATATGACCTTGAGTGCACCGAAAGAGTTGGAGCGATGGCGTTCCTTGGGCGTTCGTACACCTTTGATGTCAAATAGATGACTTTTTTATGTCAAATTATTTTATAGTAATATTAGCCTATTATCGGTTATTACTGTAACAATTTTTGCAGTTTTGTGATACATACTTTTAAATATAGAAAAAACAGGTTTTCGAATACGGGTAATGATTAGTTAGAAGAAAATTATATGAAAAAAAACACATATTTTTCTCCAGACGGCGGTCTTCCACCACAGTCAAAATTACTTACCGACAGGGCAGTATTTAAAAGTACTTATGCGGTAATTCCACGTGGTTGCTTTACGGATATTGTTACCAGCTTACTTCCTTTTTGGAAGCATATGAGGATGTGGGTTGTTGCCCGGCCAATGACGGGTTTTGCAGAAACATTTAGTCAATATGTGGTGCAACTGGAGTCAAATGGGGGAAGCGATAATCCTGAATCGAATTCAGATGTTCAATCANTANTTTTTTTGACCTCTGGTTCAGCTAAGTTNACGATCGATAATGAGNNCCATTTTGTTAAAAGTGGCGACTATGCGTATATCCCTGCTGGTTCTAANTGGAGTATTTGGAGTAACACGAATGAAGTAACTAACTTTCATTGGTTTCGTAAATTATATAAAGNGCTAGAGGGCATNGATCGTCCGGTTTCTTTTGTCAAAAATGAAAGTGAATGCGAAGATCGAGAAATGCCAAACTCTAATGGCGCATGGCTGACCAAGCGCTTTGTCGATNCTGAAGATCTTCGCCATGATATGCATGTTAATATTGTGACTTTTCAACCTGGTGGTGTGATTCCTTTTGCAGAAACACACGTTATGGAACATGGGATATTTATTCTTGAAGGAAAAGCTGTTTATCATCTCAATCAAGATTGGGTTGAAGTTGANGCGGGAGACTTTTTATGGCTCCGNGCTTTTTGTCCTCAGGCATGCTATGCTGGAGGNCCAGGACAATTCAGATATTTACTCTATAAGGACGTAAACAGGCATATGCCTTTCTTTTGATTTTTTNTTGATCGTTCGCTTCTGATATCACTAATAGTACTCTGATTTTGTTCCTTTATCCAAATTGTCCGTGGCAAAACCAGCCTCCTGGTAGTTGGCCCCCATGCGCATAAAATANCCATAAGAATTGACCATTATTACAGCGTACNCGCCAATAATCACGTACTCCACTTCGCCAATTATTATCGTCTATCCACCATTCTGGTGCAATGCGCTCCGGTCCNAATTTAGTTTTNACATGGAATAATTTTTTCCGCCAAATAAAATAATCTTCTAGTCCTGAATNCTTTGGCGCCNCTAATGCTTCTGGTGTCCATAAAAATNCAGGCCTATCACTATTTGAAGTTGGCCAGTTTTCCATATTATAATTTGACCAAGCCGCATTTAAAACCTGCCATGATTTCTCAGGTATATGGCTNTCAGCTGGCACGTGTCTGATAATTCCATCCAATCCAACTTTTGTTCCCAGACGTGCTATTAGGTTTTTAAGTACGTTATTTTGATTTTTTATTACCTTTTCATGAGTTTCTAAATTATTGATGGATTGAGATTGCGCAATAGGGCCTGTATTGATTGCTTCCACTCGAATAATATCAATGCCAAAATTCGGTTTAATTTCATCTAATTTGAGCATTAAAACAGAGAGGATTCGATTTGGCTCATTGGTAAAAAGTGCCAAGCTTACTAAGAGTGATTGTACTTCATTATTATTAAAAATCAGATCAATTTTTAATTTTTGTAATCCTAAAACAGCAGTTTTTAGTTTATTACATAAACGGGNAAGTAATTTTTCTATACTATTTTTAATATCTTCAATAAGTCCAATGGGCTCTGGAAAACTTATTCTCACACCAAAATGTTTGCTATCAGTGATTGGTGAAATTGATTCTGGAACATGTCCTAGTGCTTGATCTAATCTAGTAATNAACATAGGGCCAAAGCGTCTGGCAAGAGGTGCTCTTGGTTGTTTTAACAGNTCATTTATAGATTTAAGGCCAAGNTGGTTTAATTTAGCAACTATTTCGGGTNCAATACGTAGTGATGCAATTGGAAGTTTAGCCAATGAATCGTAAGTATATCCCGCTGGTGAAATACGCATTGTGTGGTTTTTCAATAATTGTGTCACTTGCTGTTTTGTAGTGTCTGNTCGCATTTTTTTTNTAGCNCGACTACGGGTTGCGCGAGCTTCTTGATCGATNGAATTACTTGTAAGGTGTTGTTCTGTTGCGTTTTCAGTAAAACGAGCCAGTGCCCAAGCAGCTCCAACAGTATCAGCCATCCCACTAGTTACAGTTAAACCTAATGTTTCAGTACGAGATATAATTGAATCNAACATTTTTTCCTCACCACCAAATAAATGTGCGCAACCTTTAATGTTGAGGATAATTCCGTCATATTTATCAGNCGCAACCCAAGGTGTAAATTGAGTATACCAACGACATAAGGCGTGCAGAAAAGTTAATTCACATTTTATTGATCGGATACGAGTGACTAATTGTGGACATACAGCTTTTGCATCGTTTAATGGCTGACCTATATTTAATCCTGAATTATATGCACCAAAAGATATTGAAGATAATTTCTGTGTATTGCCACTATTTTCAACTATCGCAAGTTCATATCTTTTTTCGAATTTTAAAATCCGCTGTATTCGTTCGGCACCAAAATATGGAAACCATAAGGAAATGTATCTAGGGTTTGACATTCTAATTCCANTGTTCTTGNTTTGTTCTATTNTATTNGCNTACAAGCTGTCCAGTACTAATAATCAAAATTGATACTTTTTTTTTACATTCGCTGANCTACNTTCTNTTGANGGAGGTGTTNTAATGAAAATTAAAATTTTANGTNTAGTATCGNTCATATTTCTCACAATTCCAGCTTTGGCGCATGAAAATGTAAAGAACGATACTGTAAAACAACGAATGCAATTGATGACTGTTATCAAAGACACTATGGCAACTATTGGTAAGATGGCACGAGGAGTGGATCCATTTACTGAAGAAAGTGCTGAAAAGGCCAAGCAGACTTTACTAAATGCGGCAGCAGATATAGAGAACAAATTTAAATTAAATGAAACAGACCCACTTTCAGAGAGCTCGCCTGCTATTTGGGAAAATTGGGAAGATTTTGTTGATAAAGCTGATGATTTTTCATTCATGATAGAAGGTCTTGAAACCGCTTCTGCTGAAAGTCTTTCGGCGGGACTTGGAAATATCGGACAGTCCTGTGGTTCATGTCATAAGTCCTTCAGANTAAAGAAATAGATAANTTAATAAAACTAATATATGTGTCTTGAAGGTATTATNATAGGTTTTGAATTGATACATGCCAGAGAAAGCANAGGATGTGTTGTGTGTACTAGAAATAAGCTTAGCTATTTCCATACTTAGCCAAAAATATTTGAACTACCCCTTTAGCAACACGATCAATTTCAGCNTCTGTAAATTTCTTTTGAATGCCAAATAGTGCTTTTGAGTAAAGGTCTGCTTTACATAATTCGGTAAATTGATCAGCTGCCAAATGAAGATCTTTTATCTTCAAATAGCCTTGCTGTTCAGCATATATAAAATATTCTACTAATTTAGCTTGTCCCATCANAGGACCGTTTTCATAAAAACTTTTTCCTAAAATTGGAAACCGTTCAATCTCGGAAACGCAAATTCTGAATATTTGTTGTGCTATATCTGAAACCAAGCAATTGATTGTATANGCTGCTGCCTGATACAGCACCTTGTCAATACTTTGAGTTTGGTCAATTATTTTTAACGCGTTATCAGCTTGATTTTCACATTCTGACTTAGCGACTTGGATAAANAGACTTTGTTTGTCAGGAAAATAACTATAAAGAGTGGCTTTGCTTACTTTTGCTGTTTGAGCAATTACATCCATATTCGCAGCTTCAAAACCTTCGCTTAAAAAAATAGCTCTAGCTCCTACAATAACTTGTTGGTATTTTCGTCCTTTATTTATTTTTTCAGTTTCCATTGCCGAAGCCTATCATTTTGCAATTTTTTGTAAACTTACTTGGATAATATTTCTGAGCTAGACAAAAAAAATTATAGTATCCAACGTATAAGGTTTAAGTCATATGCGACTTATTCTAATTTTAGTTGACCCCTTTTAATTACCTGCTATCGCTTCTTTATGATCAGTACATTCATACAGACGTTACCCTTTTTTTTGATTGTGGGCATTGGCTATTTGTCTGGAAAGTACAAGTTTCTTGGTAGGCGTGGGATAGACGCAATAACAAAATTTGTCTTTTACTTTGCTCTTTCTGCTATGCTTTTCAGATTTTCATCACAGCTTGAGATAAACGAGATCTTTGATTTGCAGTTTGTTGGGTGTTATGCGCTTGCTACTTTAATTCTGTATATTGTTGTAATCTTTATAAGTAGCCTTTCAGGAAACAAGTTTGAGACTTCTGTTTTTGATGCACAAATAGCGACAATTGGAAATACTGGATTTTTGGGGATCCCATTATTGGCTACCTTAGTCGGCCCTCAGTCAGTTGGCTACGTTATGATGATCTTGGCAACAGATTTTGTGATTTTTGGCATACTTATTGTAATTCTGATAATGGTTTCACGTGATCGCAAATGGGGTTTTGGGTTATTAAAGCCCATTGCGACAGGCTTGTTTCAAAATCCAATGATTTTATCTTTTTTCCTAGGTATTCTTTGGAAATATTTAGACTTTCAAACGCCAAGTTTCATGAAGGAATTTCTGTTAATTCTTGGGCAGGCTGCTACTCCAGGTGCATTATTTGCAATTGGCGCATCACTTTCTTTTCGCAAAATTGATAACCCAATCTCAGCATTTTGGCTAAGTTTTCTAAAATTGTTAGGGCATCCATTTTTGGTGGGCATCATGGCGTTCTATCTATTCTATATTGAACCGTACGCCGCAGCAGTGATGGTAATAACAGCGTCGCTACCAGTGGCGGGTAACACGTTTATGTTAGCTCAACATTACAAAATAAATCCTGAAAGAATCTCTGCTGCGATATTACTATCGACTTTTTTCAGTGCATTTACTGTCACCTTTACGATAGCTTTAATGTTTTAAATCTAAAGTAGCGAAAACGAAAAACTGAAATATAAACTTTCATTTTCTGCAAAAATATGTCTCGGTGGGAAAAGATTGGTAATGGAACCGCACTCTCAGAAAATTCAAATTAGCATGATTGGTAGCAGCAATGGATATTGAGTACATTACGTATGATGAGGGTAATGCCTTATTAAATTGGTTTGAACTTGCCAAAGCTATACAAATTGGTCACCAAAGGTCAAAAGCGCAAGTTGAAGATACATTTATTTATAGAAAAGAGGACACGCTATTATCGAGATCTGCATGGATTGATGGATTNGGACTAGCAGTAAAGTCTGCTACAATTTTCCCGCATAATTCAATTGTTTCAATTCCAAAAATAAATGGTGCAGTAAGCCTTTTCTCTGACAAAACTGGAGTTTTAGAGGCGATACTTGATTTTCACCTTGTGACAAAATGGAAAACAGCCGGTGATAGCATCACAGCAGCACTTCGCCTGGCACGACCTGATAGCAAAAATATTTTGATAGTTGGAGCAGGAACCGTAGGGCATAGCCTTTACGATGCTTATTCTTCAACCTTTCCAAATGCTATTTTCCAGGTTTGGAATCGTACTCACGAAAAAGCGATTTCTATGGCACAAGGTAAAAGTAANGTATCAGCTACTGATAATTTGGAAACTGCCGTTAGAAATGCTGATATCATTTCGTGTGCAACAATGTGTAAAGAACCAATCATTAATGGTGATTGGCTTATGCCCGGCCAGCATATTGATCTAATTGGAGCATATCGCCCTGATATGCGAGAGGTAGATGATTTATCTCTACGCCGAAGTAGTATATTTGTTGATAGTTACGACACCACTCTTGAACACATTGGTGAATTGAAAATTCCATTAGACCAAAAAGTTATTTCTGAAGCAGATATTCTGGCAGATTTCTATCAAATANATAACTTCAAACGCTCATCAGATAGTGAAATCACAATGTTTAAAAACGGCGGAGGNGCACATTTAGATCTCATGGTTGCGCGATATATCCTGGATGTGTGGAAAAGAAATAAAAACTCTGAAACTTGAAGAGCTTGTTTCATAAAGGTTTTCTATGCCTAAACCCACGTTTTTTGCTGCTCTTTTATTGGTAAATGTACAAGAGCACTGAATGCACCGACTGCTATACCAATCCACCATACGAGATTATAATTTCCATACATATCATACAATCTGCCTCCGAGCCAAATTCCTATAAAACCGCCAAGTTGATGGGAAAAAAACACAATGCCATAAAGCGTGCCCATATAGCGCAGCCCNTAAAGTTGAGCAATCAGTCCACTTGTAAGTGGAACAGTAGCAAGCCAGAGAGAACCCATTAGAACTGAAAATAATACTACAGATAAAGGTGTGATGGGTGCTAATATAAAAACTATACAAATCNTGGTGCGACCCAGGTATATCGAAGATAAAAGATATTTTTTTGAGTANGTTTTCCCGAGATATCCTGCGCCTAAAGTACCTGCTATGTTTGCGAGACCAATTAAAGAAATTGAAATTGCACCCAATATAGAAGTAGATGTTATTCCTAAATTATAAATTCCGGTTGTAGGTAGTATTGGACTGCACATTTCTGTAACAAAAGCGGGAAAATGTGCAGTCAGAAAGCCTAATTGATATCCACAACTAAAAAACCCCAAAAAGATCATTGAGTAGCTTGGGTCAGCAACCGCTTTTCCCACCATAGCCCTCATGTTGTGGTTTATGGTTTTTGGGGTCTCCCCAACNGAAACTCTCATGAAAGGAAGCAAAAGTAGAGTGAACAGAATGCTAATAGAAAATATTATAAAGACCGTTTGCCATGGCATGTAACTTAAAAGAAATTCTCCCATAGGTGCGCCAATTACCTGCCCAACACTCCCAGAGGCGGTTGCGATTGCGAGTGACATTGATCTATTTTTTTCTGAACTAGCGCGTCCAACAACTGCAAGAATGACACCAAATCCAGTTCCGGCAACACCAAAGCCAACTAGAATTTCGTAGAGCTGGTGAGCCTCAGGAGTAACTGCTTTTGATGATAAAAGAAGTCCGCTTGCATATGTAAAAGCCCCTAAAATGATCGCACGACGATCGCCAATTTTTTCCGCTATTGCGCTAAAGATTGGTTGACCGATACCCCAAGCAAGGTTCTGAAGAGCTATAGCCATCGAAAACTCTGACCTTAACCAATTGAATTCTTCAGCAATAGGGATTTGGAATACGCCAAAAGAGGAGCGGATTGCGAAACTAACTAAGATTATCACACAACCAACAATTAATACTGGCGTAAAGATTGAATTTTTCATTACCATATTAAATGCCCTCGAAGTATTCTTTAAAATAAATAGTTTAAAATTATAATTTGTCCCTTGTGCTAATTCCTAGCTGAAGTAAACCCAGATCATGCAAACACTCGTTGATACATACAACCAGCACGTTAGCTCTGGAAAAATCCAAAGAGAGGAAGAGCAAGAAAGGCTTCTAACTAAGCTTGATGCTTTAAGAGTGATAGTTGAACAAAAACAAAGAAAATTTTTATTTTCTAAGCCNTCAATTGCCCCAAGAGGAGTCTATGTATGGGGAGGCGTAGGTTGCGGTAAGTCGATGATAATGGATATGTTTGTAGACACTCTCACTGTTGGTGTANGGCGGGTACATTTTCATTCCTTCATGCAAGAGGTTCAATCTTCTTTAAATGAAGCCCGCCAAAGTAGGGTAAAAGACGCATTGAGTCCGGTGGTAAAACAAATAAGTAATGCAGTAAAAGTTTTAGCTTTCGATGAATTGCAAATCAAAGATATCGCGGATGCTATGATCGTTGGAAGATTGTTTGAAGCGCTCATGAAAAAAGGTTTGACCCTAGTAGTCACGTCTAACAGAGCCCCAATCGATTTATACAAAAATGGATTGAATAGAGATTTATTTGTACCATTTATCGAGCTTATTAACGAGAGGTTTGATGTTGTTGAAGTTTCTGATGTTAAAGATTATCGACAGAACCTTATATCTGGTGAAGAAATCTATTTCTCTCCCCTCAATCTTAATAGTGTAGAACGCATGAATACNCTNTGGTCTACTCTCACTGGAAATTCTTCGGCTGGCTTCACTCTCTCATTTAAAGGGCGTGAGATAATATTTCCGTTTTATAAGGACGGTGTCGGCAGGTTTGATTTTTTTGAAATTTGTGGGCAGATGTTTGGCCCAGGAGATTATTTGGCAATTGTTGAAACTGTTAGAGTTCTCATGGTTGATAACATTCCACAGCTTAGTCGGTCAAACTTTAATGAGGCAAAGCGCTTTGTGACCCTTATTGATGCTGCCTATGAAGCAAAAATAAGGTTTATCTGCTCGGCAGCTGCTAAACCTGAAATGCTGTATACTGAAGGTGAAGGTTCTTTTGAATTTCGACGAACAGCTAGTCGTTTGAGNGAGATGCAGTCAAAAAACTGGATGCTGATTTGAATTACTCCCCCAATATAATTTGCCTGTATGATACCTACGTCTTGGGGGAGTAATTTTTATAAAATGGATTTGGTCCCTTTGTTTTTGCCAGTAGTATTCCTGGTTCGGGTAATTAATCTTAAACCCATGCGAATCATTAAACATTAAGTCTNCGAATCAGTCAAGGTATCTGATTCGTTCATTTTATTTCGTATTCGTGAAGTTTGAGTACATGACCAGCTAAATATAGCGATCCACATATAATTATTCTTGGATTTTTGGCTTCATTTTTTATAATTTTTAATGCTGCCTCGACGCTATTGGAAATACTAGACTCGATACCCACGCAGTTTGCTTCTTTTGATGTTTCTTTGCCGGAAAGGGTATTGGTTTCGTCAGGAATTGATATACCAAACAACTTATCAATTTGGGCTTCCAAAGGTGTCAGAAAACCTTTTACATCTTTTGTGTTTAGCATCCCACATATTGCGTAGGTAGGGCGAGGCGAAAGTTTGGATAAATGAGCAGCTATCGCTTCTCCTGCCGCAGGGTTATGTCCTCCGTCAAGCCAGATTTCTGCTGAAGGTAAATATTTGTTTAGTACTCCATCCTTNAGTTTTTGCATTCGTGCGGGCCAGTGTACTTTACCCATGACTTCTTCAAAGTTTTTTAATTNGCCATTTTCTAACAGTCTCAACGCTTGGAGGGCGCAACCGGCGTTAATTATCTGATGATCGCCTTTCAAGCTTGGATATGGAATATCTAGTAACCCTCTGTCATCTTGATATACTAATCTACCTCTTTCTTCCCACGCCAGCCATTGGTTTCCATGGGCATAAATCGGAGCACTTAATGCCCGCGCTTTTTTTTCTATAACTTCAAAGGCCTTTTCATTTTGTGAGCTAACAACAACTGGTGTATTTTTTTTAATTATTCCAGCCTTTTCCNAAGAGATTTTTTCAATTGAATTACCGAGGAATTGCTCATGATCAAGAGATATTGGCGTAATGACTGCTAATTCAGGTCGCTCAACCACGTTAGTTGCATCTAAACGTCCTCCAAGTCCTACTTCCAAAAGTGTGTAGTTGGCCTCTTGCCTGCTCATGGCAAGAATTGCGGCACATGTAGTAATTTCAAAATAAGTAATTTCTTCGCCCGAGTTTGCTTCATAACATTCGTCCAAAAGAGNTGACAACTCATCTTCCGTAATTAATTTACCAGCTAATCTGATCCGTTCGTTAAACCNAATTAAATGTGGCGAGGTGTAAGTATGAACAGATTTGCCGGCACTTTCTAACCCCGAGCGTATCATTGATAGGGTACTACCTTTGCCATTTGTTCCTGCTATGTGAATGACGGGAGGTAGTTTTTTGTGTGGGTTATTAAGAGCATCAAGTAACTTGAGAACTCTATCTAAGGTTAAATCGATAACCTTTGGGTGAAGATCCATCATCCTTTTTAAGATCTTGTCAGAACTTTTAGATGTCATTTAGAGTTTTCTTTGAATTCTTTCGATGAACTATCTTGTGGGGGTTTCGGTAAGTCCCCAACTACTACTGGACCAAGTCCAAGAAGCATTCTTATTATTTTTATTAACTCATTTCTTATTTCGGTTCTTGGTGTAACAAGGTCTAGCATACCGTGGTCAAGCAGATATTCGGCTCTCTGAAAGCCTTCTGGTAGTTTTTCTCGAATTGTTTGTTCTATTACTCTGGGGCCTGCAAAGCAAATGAGAGCGTTTGGCTCAGAAATCTGTACGTCACCTAACATCGCGTAAGATGCAGTTACACCCCCGGTTGTTGGATGAGTAAGGATCACGACGTAGGGTAAATTGGCCTCTTTCAATAATTGAATTGCAACAGTTGTTCGGGGCATCTGCATGAGGCTTAATATTCCTTCTTGCATTCTGGCCCCTCCTGCTGCTGAGAAAAGTATCAATGGACGGTTTAACTCAACTGCTCGTTTAGCAGCAGTAATTATTGCGTTTCCCACATACATNCCCATTGACCCTCCCATAAAAGAAAAATCCTGGGCAGCCGCCACGATTGGAGTTCTACCAATTTCACCTTCTACAACTAGCATGGCCTCTTTTTCGGAGCTCTTCTTTTGAGCAGCCTTCATTCTATCTGGATATTTTTTTTGGTCTTTAAATTGTAGTGGATCGTTTATGGGTTTTGGAACATCAATCTCAACAAAAACACCTCCATCAAATAAATTTTTAAAGCGTTCGCGTGGCGAAATTGGCATATGATGGCCACATTCAATACAAACATTCAAATTATCCTGAAGTTCTCTGTGAAAAAGCATTGTGCCACATTTATCGCATTTTGCCCAAAGATTTTCGGGTACTTCTCGACGAGAAAAGATAGAGTTTATGCGGGGTCGGACATAATTTGATATCCAATTCATTTCATATTCCTAAACACATTGTATTCATACTATGTAATAAAATGGTGGATCTTAAAATGCAATCAGTTCAATTCCTTGAAGNGTAAATAAACAAGTATGCCTTACTTTTTTTAGATATCAATTCAAATGTAATAAAAGGATTGATAAAATATGTTAGTTAGAACAAATTATCCATCTGTTTATAAAATAAATAGATATACGAAAGTTGAGGCAACGGCAAATAATGACAATGAAAACGACTATCTACAAAATCCAACTTGTTACAGCTTTGTTGTGTTTAGCCTCTTGCAGTCAATTTAGTTCATTTGTCCCAAAATCTGTAGATTTACCCTATAAAAAAAATGAGATGAAGCTAGAAAATGGTGTATTTGCTCTTGCGCCTGAAGGTTATTGCATTGGTCCGTCCACAAATAATTCTGTAACCGGAAATGTGATTTACACCGCATGTCAAATGACCAAGGGTCATGGCATTGTTAGCATAAGTTTTGCACCAGTGGAAGCTGGTGAGACTGGTAGTATCACGCGGTCGTATTTAGCAAACAATCAAAAAATAATTAAAACTTATTATTTAAGCGGTTATGATCTGATAAAGGTTGATAATAGCAGTTTCTCTAACAAATTAGTCAATAGTACTGTTTGGCGAGCAGCAAAAGTGCAAAACGGCTATATGGTTTTAGGACAGTATTTCTCGTCTAGNGAAAAAAATGTATCTGACATGCATCAGATGGAGGTNCTAAGCGCGTCAGTAAATAATTTCAGTCCTCCTAGTAATTTNTTAAGTAGTCAATTATCCAATGTAAGTCCTNCTAATCGAAATAAAAAAGCAAAAATTTTAGTTCGGCCAAAAAAGAGACTGTTAAAATCAATCTTGAAATCTTATCAAGTGAAAATACGCCCTAAGATAAGGCCGTAAACTTTTAGCTTAACGTTGCGTAGCCAATGACAACCTGCCTCTCGTAAGTTTACCATAGATTTAAAGGAGTTGTGATGAGCAATAAATATCCAAATATGTTTAGGCCCCTCGATTTCGGTTTTCTGAAACTCAATAATAGAGTGATCATGGGTTCAATGCATACTAATTTGGAGGAAACAAAGAATTGGAGTAGGATAGCTAATTTTTATTCAGAAAGAGCAAAAGGTGGCGTTGGACTGATTGTGACTGGGGGCATCGCGCCAAATGAAGAGGGTGCTGTATTCAAAGGAGCAGCTGCAATGTTAAGCCAGACGGATGCAGATAATCACAGAATTGTTACGGATGCTGTTCATAAAAATGGTGGTAAAATAGCTATGCAAATTTTGCATGCTGGAAGATATGCCTACAGTCCTGATTGTGTTGCTCCATCCGCTGTTAAGTCTCCCATTTCACCATTCGTACCGATTGCCCTGGATGATGAAGGCATAAATAAACAAATAGACGATTTTGTTAACTGTGCTCAGTTAGCTAAGTCTGCTGGTTACGATGGCATTGAAATTATGGGTTCCGAGGGATATTTTATAAATCAGTTTTTGGTGGAGCACACAAATAAACGGGAAGACACTTGGGGCGGTTCATATAAAAATAGAATGCGCTTGCCTGTTACAATTGTAGAGAAAATTAGGTCCGCATTGGGAGAAAATTTTCTTCTAATATTTCGTCTTTCGATGATCGATTTAATTCCGAATGGGTCATCGCATGACGAAGTTGTGATTTTGGCCAAGAAACTTGAAGCGGCAGGAATAAATATCATAAACACAGGCATNGGGTGGCATGAAGCTAGAATCCCAACCATTGCCACATCTGTACCCCCAGCTGCATTTTCATGGGTTACAAAAAAATTAATGGGAAAAATTACAATACCATTGATTACATCCAATAGGATAAACACCCCAGAAAAGGTTGAGGAAGTTTTGAATTCAAAGTGCGCTGATTTGGTTAGCATGGCTAGACCATTTTTAGCTGATCCAGATTTCGTGAATAAAGCAAGCCAAGATAAGAGTGAATTAATCGCACCCTGCATAGCGTGTAATCAAGCTTGTCTTGATCACACTTTTAAAGGAAAAATTAGTTCTTGTCTGGTTAATCCGAGAGCATGTTATGAAGATGAATTAGAGTTAAAGTTAGTTTCTAATCCAAAAAAAATTGCTATAGTTGGTGCTGGCCCAGCGGGTTTGTCAGCTGCTATAACAGCTGCTCAAGTTGGCCATCAGGTTACACTCTTTGAGAAAGAACAAGAATTAGGTGGGCAACTTAATTTGGCAAAAAAGGTCCCCGGTAAAGAAGAATTTTGGGGATTAGTGAGTTGGTATGAAAATATGATTAAAATACTTCCCGCTATAGAAATTAAACTTAACCATACCGCTGAAAAGAAAGAATTAGTAAATTTTGATAAAGTAATAGTTGCTACTGGTGTTAATCCACGGGAACCTCTAATTGATGGAGTAAATAAAAAGCATGTTCACTATTACAAGGACATTTTGAATGGGCAGGTTAATGTAGGTTCTAAAGTAGCGGTTATAGGAGCGGGGGGGATTGGATTCGACGTCGCTGAGTTTTTGGTAACTGGAAATTATAGAGATGGAAATTTTCAACCCTTACCAGAATGGATGACTGAATGGGGTATTGGTGATCCTGAGCTATTCAGGGGTGGTCTTTTAGCTAATGGTAGTTCCCCAAAGCAAGCCAAAAGGAAAGTTTACCTTCTACAAAGAAAAGCACAAAAAATGGGTAAAAATCTCGGTAAAACAACAGGTTGGATACATCGCGCCGCTTTAAAAAAGAGAGGAGTTCAAATGATTTCTGGAGTTACATATCATAGTATATGTGACCATGGAATTTATATCTCACGAGATGATGAGAAAGAAACCCCAGAACTATTAGAGGTTGATAACGTTGTGTTGTGTGCGGGGCAAATCTCTAATTCAGATCTTTACAACGATCTCAAAAGCTCTGGTTTTGATTGTCATTTAATCGGTGGTGCAAAACATGCCGACGAATTAGATGCAAAACGTGCAATAGATCAAGGAACCAGACTAGCTTTATCAATTTAAAATATAATTTTTTAGGTTTTTATTAGTCTATAATGGTATTTGCTAATTACTTGCATTCCAAGACTTTTATAGAGAATATTGGCTGAATAATTTTTCTCTGTACATAAAGCAACCACGCTATCGGCACCCATTTGATAAGCCCACGAGCCTACCTTTTGCATGACGAATTTTCCCATACCTTGCCGTCTGCACTTTTGATCTACAACTAAGGCGTGCACCATAGCAACTTTGTTACTAACGGCTACAAATGCAGACGCTGCTGGTCTTGCATTTATACGCCCAAATATTGTGGTTTTATTTGTTTTTACTCGATCCATTATTTCAATTCTTGAGGATGAAATATTGTTTGCCCTCCATAGTTCTCTCTGAATAGCCAATGGTGGAAATATGGTAAAAGCTGTCACTGGTGGAGTTTTTTCAATTGACAAAGTTTTTGAAGAAATACTCCAAATATTTGTTGGATCAATCGCACGATAACCACTTTCGCTCAGTGCCTCATCAAGAATAATCTCATTCTTTTTTATCATAAATAGTTTGTCTTGATGCCACTGCGCCATTTTATTCTCAGCAAGTTTAATATCTGAGAAATCAGTTGGTCCAATTGCAGTAGCTGCCGACACACGTTTGCCTCCATTTGCACTTCTTCGTAACCTCCATTTTGGGATTTCAAGGAACTTCTCAGCAGGCCATGTTACATCAATTGCCTCAAAAATGTAGGAGTCATTTTCTAACGTCATAGTAGTGTTGACATCAATATCTTTGCTACGACGTCTAATTCGTCGCTATTGGTCCCCCTTACTACGATATTCGTGCCAAATTTTCCCTGATTATTGTAAGGATACGATCCAATTGACACATTTTTATGGTTAGATGCAATTTTTTTTAGATTGGCTGCAATTTCACCTTCTCCGCGGGGTATTTTTACAGATTTGCTTAAAAGTGGTTTGCCACTTTTTAGTGAGGGAAGAATACTTTGCACCATGGATTGGAATATATTAGGAACGCCGGCCATAACAAAAACGTTTTCTAGCTGAAAGCCAGGCGCAACTGAGATTGGGTTCTCGATAAGTTTAGCATCATTAGGTATTCGAGCCATTCTTTGCCTAGAGTTATTGAAATCAATATTTTGACTCAAATAATACTTTTGTAAAAGCTTGAATGCGTCTTCTCGAACATTTATCTCCGCTCCAAAAGCTTCCGCAATACAATCGGCTGTAATATCGTCATGTGTTGGTCCAATTCCGCCTGATGTGAAAAGGTAATCATATTTAGAACTTAACCATTTTACGGCATCAACAATTTCTGCAGCTTTGTCTTGGACCAGTCGAGCTTCTTGTAAATATATACCAATTTTTGTTAACTCACAAGAAAGGTAGTGTAAGTTAGAATCGCGTGTCCTCCCGGAAAGTATTTCGTCTCCGATAACCAAGATCGCGGCAGATGGATTTGACATGACTAGCCCTTTGCAGTTTAGAGTTTGTATAGTTTAAAAAAATGCAGTTTCAATCAAATTTAGTTTCTGGACGTCTAGTAAAAAGATACAAACGCTTCTTGGCTGACGTAGAGCTATCAAGCGGCCAAATCGTTACAGCCCACTGTGCAAATACTGGCAAAATGCACGGCCTCGTGAGCTGCGGAATGAAAGTTTGGTTAGAACCGAATGAGGACCCCNAAAAAAAACTCAAATATAGTTGGAAATTNGTTGATCATGAAAATGGCCATTACACCGGCGTAGATACGACCTTTGCAAATAAAATTGTAAATGAGGCTNTAGAGCAAGGAAAAATTCTGGAACTAGAGGAGTATGATACAATCTTACGAGANCAAAATTATGGCGAAAACTCTCGAATAGATTTTCTCTTAAAAAGAGGATCAAAGAGTTGTTTCTTGGAGGTCAAAAGTGTNACACTNTGCAGGCANGGTAATATTGCAGAATTTCCAGATACGGTTACGTTGCGAGGNGCTAAGCACCTAAAAGAAATAGCAAAAACTATTAATAGTAATACCAGAGCGATTGTCCTGTATCTAGTACAGAGATCAGATTGTAGCAATTTTAAAATTGCGAATGACTTGGATCCCAATTATGCTCAAGAAACCATATTTTCTCAAAATAGTGGAGTAGAATTTGTTTGCTATGGAGTAAACTTTCTTCCTAATGGGATCGAACTGGGATATAAGATGGACTTGGGAAATGACTTTTCGTTTCTCAGCTGATAGCTTTCAGCACTACAAGGGGTAAATATGTGAATTTGCTTAAAGGACAGCCCAAGTCAAAGGATGGAATTGATTTATATTCCAAGAAAGATTTTGAAGGAATGCACGCTGCCGGCCGCATAGCTGCCGAAATTCTAGATGAAATTGTGACTTCTGTTTTTCCTGGACAAACTACAGGAAAAATTGATGCAATTATTGAGCAAATGATAAAAGATAAAGGTGTCGAGTCAGCTACGGTTGGATACAGAGGTTATCAACATGCTAGCTGCATAAGCGTGAACCATGTCGTTTGTCATGGTATTCCGAGTGACAAGATTCTCAAGGAAGGTGATATTTTAAATATAGATGTTACGGTTATAAAAGATGGTTGGTTTGGCGATACATCTAGGATGTATGTCTCGGGTCAGCTTTCCCGAAAAGCGGAAAGATTAATTCAGGTTACACATGAGGCGCTGTTCAAGGGTATAGACGCTGTCAAGCCAGGTAAAACGTTCGGTGATGTTGGCCATGCTATTCAGGCATACGTTGAAGCAAACAGAATGTCGGTTGTACGAGATTTTTGCGGCCATGGACTAGGAAGAGTCTTCCACGCGCCTCCAAACGTTTTGCATTATGGAAGGGCAGGAACTGGCCCCGTTATAGAAGAAGGTATGTTCTTTACAATTGAGCCTATGGTAAATTGGGGTCGGCCTGAGACTAAAGTTCTCAACGATGAATGGACCGCAGTTACAAGGGACAAATCTTTATCAGCGCAATTTGAACATTCCATTGGTGTAACCCAAGATGGAGTAGAAATTTTCACTTTATCACCTGGAAATAAGTTTCATCCTACCTATGGCTAGTCCGGCACTTTCCGGAAAAAATGTAATATGGTGTCACCATATTTTCTTACATCTTCCAAACTAAAGCCTTCCAGGTAATTTTTTTTCTCTCCTTCCTCTAAAACTACCAGTGCTTTATCGCTCAGCCAATTTGAAGCAAGTGCGGATCTTATAGCTGATTCACCAAGTGATCTTCGGTAGGGAGGATCTAAAAAAACTAGATTGAAAGCTTCATCAGAATTCAGAGGCATCTCAGTAGCGTCAAGTATCTTTATACTTGTTTGGTCTTTGATATTACAGCTACTGATATTTGCATTTAATATTTTTAAACATGATTTGTTTTTTTCTACAAATGTACACGATTTACCGCCACGAGAAATTGCTTCAATTCCTAAAGCTCCAGTGCCCGCAAAAATATCTAAAATTCGGGCTTGCTCTATTTTAATTTCAAACTTTCCTCCAAGAAGTATATTAAATAAGTTCTCTTTTACACGGTCACCAGTTGGTCGAAGATTGATCATATTATCTCCAACCTTAATCGAACTTAATCGTCTGCCTTTTAAAGTACCGCCGATGACTCTCATTAAAATAAAAAGTCTTTCAGATCTAGATTTAGGTTTGGTAAGTAAGAATCAATAAGTGATTTCTCTACTTTTTCGCATGCTTGGCCTATGCCCGGAATAACAACTTTTGACATGGAGTTCCTTTTCCTCGTAATAGGTCACTTTTGAATTATATGTCTTATGGAAACTATAAACTAAACAGGGTGAATTATGTCAATCAAGATAGGTCAAAAGCTGCCAGATTGTACGCTGTATAAACTTGGTAAAAGTGGACCAGAAACAACAAAGCTCTCATCACTCTATACGAATCGGAAACTTGCGATCTTTGCTCTACCAGGTGCTTTTACACCAACTTGTTCGCAGTCTCATTTGCCAACTATCATAGAGGCNGCCGCTGGANTTTATAAGAAGGGTATAGATGAGATACTTTGTGTGAGNGTTAATGATCCACACGTGGTCGCCGCTTGGGGTGAAATCAGCGGATCAACGGCTGCNGGAATAACTATGCTGGGCGATCCAACTAGTGAATTTACAAAATCTATTGGNATGGAGTTCGACGCNCCTGCGGTTGGTTTCTTTGCCCGGTCAAAACGTTATGCTATGTTTGCAAATAACGGGGTAGTTAAAATCTTTCTGCCTGAAACGGCTAGATCTACATGCGAAATTAGCAGTGGGAGGGCCTTGTTGGATAACATCTAAGAGGCTTCGTCATCCATTTTTTCAGCTAATTCCAAATCTAAGTTGCTTAAACCTTTTACGTCATGTGTGGTTAAGACCACTTTTACTGTGCGGTATACATTAAACCACTCAGGGTGATGNTTTATTTTTTCAGCCCAGAAAGCAACTTTTGTCATCCATGAAAATGCTTCTATGAAATNTTTAAACTGGAACTCTTTGTTAATTGCATCCCTACTTTCATCTAGTTTCCATCCATTTTCAAAAAAAGCTTTTAATTTNGTTTGCCTGTCATTAGCGGTAAGCTTGTTCATTTTTTTTCCTCTATATTTAAATCTTTAAAAGGACCGTAGTCACTTAATATTTCCATCTCTTGACCAACAGCTTTTCGTTCCTCATCCAAGTATTGCGCAACAGCTGTAGAGAAGTTTCTGTTGTTGATCCAGTGAAGCGAGTATGTATGGTTAGGCATATACCCTCTGGCNAACTTATGTTCTCCTTGCGCGCCAGCTTCAACCCGAGATAGACTGTTTTCNATTGCGTATTCAATTGCCTGGTAATAACAAATTTCAAAATGCAAATTAGAATAGCTTTCTGTACATCCCCAATACCTACCGAATAATGCGTCCTGTCCAATGAAATTCAAGGCTCCTGCAATTGGATTTCCATCAACTTCAGCCAAGATCATAAGCAGTTCTTTGCCAAGCTTTTTACCAGCTATTTCAAAAAAATTTCTAGTTAAGTAGGGTTGCCCCCACTTTCTATTTCCTGTGTCCAGATAAAAATCCCAGAATGCATCCCAATGCTTTTCAGTAATTTCTGTACCTGTATAACGTACGATCTTTCCTCCGAAACTTTTAGCCCGNTCGCGTTCTTTTCGTATATTTTTTCTCTTCCGCGATGAGAGAGCGTCAAGAAAATCTTGGAAATTCTTATAATTGTCATTTTTCCAGTGAAATTGACTACTTGTGCGTTTGAGTAGACCTAGACCTCCACCTCTTTCGAACTCTTCAAGACTGCAAAAAGTTATGTGAACCGAGGAAAGATTATTTTTTGCAACGAAGGATTTTATGCCTTCAATAAGTATTGGAAATACCAGTTCTTGATTTTCTTTTTTTGCTAACAGACGTTTACCGGGTACCGGTGTAAAGGGAACGGCTACCTGAACTTTAGGATAATANCTACCGCCNGCTCTTTCATAGGCNTTCGCCCATGCATGATCAAAAATGTATTCACCTTGTGAATGCGTTTTGACGTACATTGGAGCGCAGCCTAATAGATCATTNCCACGAAGAGCAAGTATGTAATAAGGNTGCCAACCAGTCGACTTTCCAACAGAACCACTTTCCTCCAATGTCCGTAAAAATCTATAAGTTGTGAAAGGATCAAACGGACGCTTGCCATCNGCCTCTTCTGGTGCTGCGCATGCATCCCAATCTATTTCGTTTATCGAAAGAAGTGTCTCCACTATCTTAATCTTAATTTCGGGTTTTGACATTAATTAGCTGATTTTGTTGAAAAGAATTTTGCTTTCTTAAACAAATATGGCGTTATAATGAACTGACAATAGAGATGGANCATTTACTGTTACTCATAGGTCAATTTATTTCAAAAATTCCCTCGATTTCGACTGCTACCCCGAGTGGTAAAGATGCCGCTGAAACAGCCGAGCGCGAGTGTTTTCCAGATTCTCCAAGTATTTCTACAAGAATATTTGATGCCCCGTTAACGACTTGGGGCTGNTCCGTGAACTCTCCAACAGAATTAACAAACCCAGTTAATTTAATCACTCTTACCAACCGATCNAGGTCACCCTTGCAAGCGGCTTTAACCTGAGCAAGCAAAGAGAGAGCACAGTATTTAGCCGCATTTGCACCCTCTTCAACACTCAGATCCTCGCCTAGCTTTCCTGTGATTAAACCATTTTTATCTTGTGAAATTTGTCCAGAAACATACAATAATTTTCCTACTATCACATATGGCACGTAGTTTGCCGCCGGGCTCGGAGCAGTTGGTAGCTCTATTCCAAGTTTTTGTAGATTTTTTTCAACTTTTTGCGCCATAACGTTTGCTCCTATANTCCTATATTAGGTTATAATATTTACTGATAAACGACAATGGTGACATTTTAATAAAAAGAAAAATAAGCATGCACTGACTATTAAGTCCAACAAGCTGATTTATCTTTTATAAATAAATTTCAAATTTTTCTCGAATGCTATTTGATGTTTGCAGGCTCTAGACTATGCTTATCAGTACTANTTTTGGCTTAGTAACATCTGATTAGGGAATCGTACTGTTGTGAGGAATTTTCTGCTAATATTGCTGGTTTTGGGTTTAGCCGCATGTAGTGCCCCTCTAGAACATGGAATATCGGATCCTTTCGAAGCTTCTAACAGAAAAGCTCATCAAATTAATAAGTCATTAGATAAAAAGGTCGTGCGGCCTATTGCTATATTATATGGAGACAGCACTCCGTTAAAAGTGCAGTCAGTCGTAAATAATATTTCTATGAATTTTTCGTTACCAGGCCATACCATTAACCATATTTTACAGGGTAAATTAAAAAGNGCTTCAAAGTCATCTTTGAAATTTGTTGTGAACTCTACGCTGGGAGTTGGAGGTNTTTACGACGCTAGCTCAGGGTTAGCGCTCGAAACTCAAAAAACAGATTTTGGGGAGACCATGGCTAGATGGGGTGTTGGAGAGGGACCTTATTTGGATATAATCGTTTTAGGGCCATCCAACCAGCGNGATGGTGTCGGTCGAATAGTTGATATAATTTTTGATCCAATCGGTCTCATTGGTGCCGGACCTAAAAGCGTAGCAACTTTGACTTCTATAGGTCTCGGTTTGTCTGCCCGTTCGCAATTCAGGGAAAGTATTGACAGTATACTGTACGAGAGTACCGACAGTTATGCCCAGTCGCGGTTGTTTTTTCTTCAAAATAGACGATACGTACTTGGAACTGCCCAAGCTGAACCCTATATTGATCCCTATAATTAGTTATGTGAGTGGATAAATGACTGCCCTTACCAGTCGCCGACTTTTTTTAACGGCATCAATTTGTGCGTTATGCAGGCCTGAAGTTGCAATTTCTTCCCAGCAGGACGCTGCAGTTAAAGTAGTTGATAAAGCTGTCTTGGATATTAACCAAATAATAAATTCAGGTGATACTGAAAGAAACATGTTGCGATCTTTTGAGAAGGTTTTCAATGCATATGCTGATGTTCCTACAATTGCAAAATACGCTTTGGGCCGAGATGCCAGAACTGCTTCTGAAGTTCAAATTAAAGATTATACCGAAGCTTTTTCAAGTTACTTTGCCACAAAATATGGGAAGCGGTTCAGAGAATTCATTGGAGGTAGAATAGAAATCGTCAATGTTGAAAAGGGAAAGAAGTATTATATGGTGAATACAATTGCTCACATGCCTGCGTATGAGCCTTTTGATGTTGATTTTCTNGTGTCTGATCAAAAAGGTAGGCCTCTCATCTTCAATCTGATTATTGAAGGAGTAAATATGTTGTTGGCTGAACGACAGGAAATTGGTGCNCTTCTAGATAGAAACTCGGGAAAGATTGATGCATTGATTGGGGACCTCAAAAGTCAATAAGAACTATTTCTCTCCAAAAATGGTCAATANCAGTTTATCAATTAGGCTAGCTCCACCGAGCTTTTGTTTGGGTTCGTAACCTGAGTCTACCATATTTGGGAAAAAGGCTAATTTTTTCTTTGTCATGGGTAAGACTTCTGGTTTTATATCTTTATGAATTTCATCCATAATTAGTGACCATATTTCTGCTGGAAGACTTCCACCATTAACACCAGTAAGTGGCTGATTGTTGTCATATCCAATCCANACTCCTGCTATGTACTGAGATGTAAATCCTATGAACCATGCATCTCTGGAATCTTGAGTAGTTCCTGTCTTCCCAGCAGCTTCCCAATNTGGAAAAGATGCGTTTTTACCAGTGCCCTCTGATACTGCTTTTTCAAGCATATAAATTATGTTATGAGCTGTTTCTGAACTCAAAACGCGTTCTTTTTCTGATCGCATGTGTTTATTTGAAAAACTAACACCGGTGTCTAAACTAAGTTTTTTCAAACCATACGGCTGCACCTTAATTCCGTGATTTAAAATTATTGCATATGCATTTGTAAGATCTAAAAGGGTAGTCTCGTCAACTCCGAGTGCGACGGCGGGGTTTGTTGAAAATTTATTATTTATCCCCAAAGCTACTGAAATTTGGCCCACAGTATCCAACCCAATCCGTTGGGATAATTTAATAGCAGGTATGTTTAATGATTGCGCTAGAGCATCCGTTAAGGAGACAACGCCGTTAAATTGTTTCTTATAGTTTTGAGGTGACCAGGTGCCNGAGCCCGGTATTTCGATTACAAAAGGTTCGTCCCGAATTAAATCATTAGGCCTGTAGCCCTGCTCAAGGGCTGCAGCATATACAATTGGCTTAAATGCTGAACCTGGCTGACGAAGCGCTTGNGTGGATCTATTGAAGGCTCCTAAANCTTGNAGTTGCCGCCCNCCAACCATTGCCCTAACAGCTCCGTTTGGTGACATAATTACAATAGCAGCTTGCGCTTTAGATTTAGGATCGACTTTCTTTTNAAAAATATACNCCAGCGNTTTTTCGGCAGCTTTTTGTACTTTTGGATCAAANGTTGTCTCAATTATTACATCTTCAGTAGTTTTTCTTGTAAAAAAGTAAGGTGCCGATTGCATTACCCAATCTGCGAAATGGCCACCAGCTTTTTGTGAGGCCTTGATCGAAAGTTTGGCTGGGTTATTTTTGTAGTATCTTGTTAAGTCAGAGCTTAGGAGACCTTGCTGTTCCATTAAATCTAAGATGATACTAGCCCTATTTTGGGACTTTGATAAGTTATTAGTTGGCGCATAACGGCTAGGTGCTACCAAAAGACCAGCAAGCATTGCTGCTTCTGCTGGATTTAGATTTGAGGCTGACTTATTAAAATACCTTTGTGATGCAGCTTGAAATCCTCTAGAGCCTGCCCCCAAGAACGCCCTATTTAAATAGAGAGTCATTATTTCATCTTTGGTAAATTCTAATTCTAACGCAATAGCGAAAAGAGCTTCTTTGATTTTGCGCCACAGTGAGCTTTGNCTACAATTTGCTTCGTATTGTGATTCTGATTTCCAATCTTTGGCTTTATATGGCTTACCNAGGCANAATAATTTAGCGGTCTGCTGAGTTATTGTTGAGCCACCNTGACCNGAAAGGGCTCCACGCCCNTCACTTAAATTAATTCTTATAGCTCCGGCTATTCCTCTCGGGCTTACTCCAAAATGTCNGTAAAATCGCTTATCTTCCACTGCNAGTATNGCGTTTTTCAAATGTANAGANATGTTATCAGCCTNNGCGATTGCTCCAAACTGCTCTCCTCGCCATGCAAAAATGTCCTTATNTTTGTCAAGCANTAAAACAGAGCCCTTNGCGCGNGCGTCAAGCATATCACTTAGTGCCGGTAAATTNACTTTGTAATAAAACACNGTGCCTGNAAGAATTATAATTATTACGACCNNACCTCTAAANGCCCAGCCAATAAAAAANCGAANTATTAATTTNAGTAAGATCTTTATAAATCCACTAACNNACATNAGGNCGCCTAACAGCAAACTATTTTTTANTTGTCGCCGAGACCTTATATTCTTTGAGCCTGGTATTGTTTTTTNGGTATTCCCTCGCTTTGNTTTTAAACGNGGGTTTNTACTGTCTCGTGCCATGCAACATCTTTTNTTAGAATCTACTCTGCCTNAGNTAGCTTTTATTGGATACAAAAGTTATTTCACAGTTAAATTTTGCACAAAAAATAGACTTNNGNNATAAATAGCGCATTTTTTGTGCACAAAAGAGGANTTTTTCTGAAAATAAACNGTTGTCTTCATTCAAAACCCATGGCGGTTNNTGNTTNNTCNTNNCCAGGCGNNTNTGCCTNNGANTACGAAAGGAAAATCAATGAAACTANTCATTGCAACCATTAAACCTTTCAAGCTTGAAGAAGTCCGCGTGGCGNTAACTGAGCTCGGAGTGAAAGGCATGATGGTTACTGAGATAAAAGGATTTGGNGCGCAGTCGGGCCANACNGAAATATACCGNGGTGCNGAATANGCAGTNAATTTCGTTCCAAAAGTAAAATTAGAGTTGGTCGTTGATGATGGAATGGCTGACAATGTTGTAGAAACAATCACGGATACGGCCAAGACAGGCAAAATTGGTGATGGAAAAATATTTGTATTGGATGTGGGTCAGGCTGTGCGAGTGCGCACAGGCGAGACTGGACTTGATGCAATATAAGAGGANAATTCNATGAACATAAAATATCTTAAATGNANCGCNACTNCNTTACTNNTAGNCTNCCTTCCTACTTTAGCNGCNGCAGAGAGTGNACCNANACTTGTAGCGACAGACACAGTTTTCATACTTAACTCATTGCTTTTCTTGGTAGGAGGTTTTCTAGTTTTNTGGATGGCTGCCGGTTTTTCAATGTTNGAAGCNGGTTTGGTACGTTCAAAAAACGTNACNATGCAGCTAACAAAAAATNTTGCTTTATTTTCTTTAGCCACAGTTTTTTATTATTTNATCGGTTATAANCTNATGTATCCNTTNGGNACCTGGGCAACNGAAGGNGTTTTGTCAGGNGTTTGGGGAGTAGCAATTCTAGAAGCNGTAGGNGTCGGNCGTGATGGAGCCGATGATTACGGGTATGCNTCTACNGGGTCAGACTTTTTCTTCCAGTTAATGTTTTGNGCAGCTACTGCTTCNATNGTTTCNGGNGCTCTNGCNGAGCGCATTAAANTATGGCCCTTCCTTATATTTACTATTTTGTTGACGTCAGTAATTTACCCAATTCAAGCAAGTTGGAAATGGGGCGGTGGTTTCTTGGATGCAATGGGTTTTCAAGACTTTGCAGGTTCGACGGTAGTTCACTCAGTAGGTGGCTGGGCAGCACTAACAGGTGCTATCATTCTTGGACCACGAATTGGGAAATACGCCAAAGATGGTAAGGTAATCCCTATACCGGGATCAAATTTAGCGCTGGCTACGCTCGGTGTGTTTATTCTTTGGCTAGGTTGGTTTGGGTTTAATGGTGGCTCACAGCTGGCGATGGGTAGTATTGGCGACGTTGCTGACGTATCGCGCATCTTCTCGAATACCAATGCTGCCGCTGCTGGTGGAGCAATTGCAGCCCTTATTCTGACGCAACTATTATACAAGAAGCCTGATTTAACCATGATCTTAAATGGAGCGCTGGCAGGTCTCGTATCGATTACTGCTGAGCCGTTGGCACCAACCCTTGGTCAAGCGACTGTGATTGGCGCAATTGGGGGACTTATAGTTGTTGTTTCGGTACCAATTCTTGATAAATTCAAAATAGACGATGTTGTGGGTGCCATACCAGTCCATTTAATTGCTGGTATCTGGGGAACCTTAATCGTACCACTAACAAATAGCGATGCTTCATTTGGCACGCAACTTTACAGCCTTATTATTGTTGGAATTTTTGTGGTCATCACCTCAGGCATCGTATGGTATGTGTTAAAAGCTCTTTTTGGTATCAGGGTCGATGAGGAGGCTGAAATCAATGGTTTAGATATCTCTGAACTGGGGATGGAGGCGTATCCAGAATTTTCGAAAGGGTAAAATTCTGAAATAATAATAACGGAGGGCTCGATTAGGTTTAATTGGGCCCTTTTATTTTTGAAAATCATGGCCTGATATAATCTGGTTTAATCAGTAAATTTGAATAAACCGTCGTATATCGGTTCTAAAGTTTCAGTTTCAAATAAGGATGAAACTGATGTCCCAGACCAAATATTAAGTATAGCCTGCGCAAACATGGGCGCTGATGGCACAATCCTAATATTTTTAGCTTCTTTTACGGCTTTTGTCGCTTCTATAGAATCTGAAATAACAAGTGATTTCATTACAGAAGTGGTAATGCGCTCTACAGCGGGGCCCGATAATACGCCATGTGTAATGTAAGAATGAACCTCGCGCGCGCCGTTATCAATTAAAATTTCGGCTGCTTTGCAAAGTGTGCCTGCCGTATCGCATATATCATCAACAATAATACACTTTTTCCCAGATACGTCCCCAATCACCGTCATGTCAGCCACTTCACCTGGTCTCTCTCTTCTTTTGTCTACTATTGACAGAGGAGCGTTAATTCTTTTTGCTAGTTCTCTTGCTCTGGCCACCCCACCTACGTCGGGAGAGACGATCATAACCTCATCAGCTATATTCTGGAATTGACTTTTGATGTCTAAAGCAAAGACTGGTGAAGAGTATAAGTTATCTACTGGTATATCAAAGAAACCCTGAATCTGTGCAGCGTGTAAATCCATCGTCAAAACACGCTCGATACCTGCTTCTACCAGCATATTAGCAACAAGTTTTGCGCTGATAGGAGTTCGTGCTTTGGAGCGTCTATCTTGTCTCGCGTATCCAAAATAGGGAATTACTGCTGTAATTCTAGAGGCGGATGACCGTTTGAGTGCATCTGCCATAATTAAAAGTTCCATCAAATTATCATTCGCCGGGTTCGAAGTAGACTGCAGAATAAACATATCTTCTCCACGGACATTTTCATAAACTTCAATGAAAATTTCTTGATCGTTAAATCTCTCAATTCGAGCTTCTACGACTTCCAGCAACTTCCCTCGGTGCATAGACATTCTGCGCGTTATTGCAGATGCAAGGGTCATATTCGAATTTCCGGCTATAATTTTAGGTTCAGTCAAAGTTTGCATGAAATTTCCAAGTTACTTATGTTGCTGTTTTTACGATAAATAGCATTATGTAAAGCCATTAAAAAGTTCTGAATCGTAAGTCTAAATTCCTCTAATTAAATTTACCTTATCCTTTTATTTCAAAATAACATTAATGCTTGGTTCAGTTCCATTAAGAATGCGGTAAATATTTGTTTTATGTGTCCAAAAAATCAAAAAGGTTAGTGCTATCGAGATGCCAAGATAGCTAGAATCTAGCATAAAATAAATAAGGATCGGCCCAAATGTAGCAGAAATCAATGCCGACAGAGATGACATGCGTGACATTGTGGCGGATAATAGCCAAATCATACAAGTTATTAATCCGAATAATAAATTAATAGAACTAACAATACCTATGTATGTCGCTACGCCTTTCCCCCCCTTAAATTTTAACCAAATTGGAAAACAGTGCCCAATGAAAACAAATAGGCAGACTGCCTGAACAGTTAATTCTTGGGTAAATATTTCTGCAAGAAAAACAGCAACAAAACCTTTTCCGGCGTCGCAAATCAGGGTCAAGAAAGCAGCAATCTTATTACCTGTCCTGAGGACATTTGTTGCACCTATATTACCCGACCCAATATTTTTTAAGCTTCCCAATTTGAAAAATTTTGCCCAAATTATACCAGATGGAATACTACCTATTAAATAAGCAAATGTGACTGAAACTGTAAGTGTTTCTAAATTTCCAGAAAAGGTAGGCAAAAAGCTCATAAGGAAAAAACCTCTCTTCCCTGTACATACGTCTTAAGTACCCGTCCTTGAAGTTTTTGGCCGTCGAATGGAGTATTTTTTACTTTTGAGTGAAGTCTTTCTCGTTCCAGAATTAAGGGTTTGTCAGCATCAAAGATTACTAAGTCTGCAGGTTCATTATGACTAAGTGAACCCCCCGAAATACCAAGCCTTTTGGCAGGATTTAGAGAAATAGCAGTAAAAATTTGATCCATTTGCAATTGATTTGAATGGTAAAGACGCAGCATTGCAGTCAAAATAGTCTCAAGGCCAATTGCACCTGAGGCTGCTTCTTCAAAGGGTAACCTTTTGCTTTCTTCGTCCTGTGGGGTGTGCATTGAGGAGACTATATCAATAGTACCATCTCGAACCGCTTCTATAGTAGCTAATCTGTCTGTCTCGGAACGCAAAGGGGGCTTGAGCTTAAAAAATGTCTTGTAATCGCTGATATCTAGCTCATTGAAACTCAAATGATGTATCGATGTTCCGGCGGATATATCTAAATTACTATTTTTTGCTCGCCTCAATGTTTCAATAGAGTGTATGTTTGTAATTTGATCCAAGTGATATTTAGCCTTTGTCATCTCAACTAATGCTAGGTCTCGCTCTAGTCCGATGCGTTCAGCTAATGGCGATACTGATGGAAGGCCCCTTAACGTTGAAAATTTTCCACTTGTTGATACAGCTCCATGTGACAATGTTTTATCTTGAGGATGTCCGATAACTAAAGCATCTAGTGTGGACGAATAAGTTAAGGCTCTCGATAAAATCTTGTTGTCTTGAATAACACTATCGCAATCTGAAAATGCAATAGCTCCTGCATCTAATAACATGCCAATTTCACAAATTTCCTGGCCCTTTCTTTCTTTTGTTAAGGCTGCAATATGAAAAACGTTTACGATGCAATCTTCATCTGCCTTTTTACTTATAAAATCAAAATTTTCAGGAGTATCTATCGGATTCTTGGTGTCCGGCCGTGTTATAATCGTGGTTACGCCCCCAGCTGCAGCCGCTTTCCCAGCACTTTCATAACTTTCTTTATGTCTTTCTCCGGGCTCGCAAACTTTTACGCCTAGGTCAATTATTCCCGGGGCAACAAATTTACCATCACAATCGAATTCAGTGTCAGCAATAAGGTTTTTTCGGTCAATTAGTCCATTTCTAATTACCAAATTACCTTTTGCTACTTTTCTTAAGTTTGGCTCAACCAGCAGAGCATTTTTTACTAGAAGGCTCATGTTAGTAACTTTGTATGATTAATTTTCATGTTTCTCGCCAGTAAGTCCATAATTGCCATCCGAACAGCTACACCCATTTCGACTTGCTCTTGAATTACACTTCGAGTGACATCATCGGCGATATCTCCATCTATTTCTATACCTCTGTTCATGGGGCCAGGATGCATAACGATTGCATCGTCCTTTGCATAGGATAATTTATTAAAATCTAAACCATACCGCTGAAAGTATTCCCTTTCTGAGGGGATGAAGCCCCCATCCATTCGTTCTTTTTGGAGGCGCAGCATCATCACAACATCAACATCCTTAAGTCCTTCAAGCATATCATGATATACCTCTACCCCAAATTCACCTATATGAGATGGTATTAATGTCGAAGGTCCGACGAGTCGAATTCTATTCTCCATTTTTCCAAGAAGAAGCATGTTTGATCTTGCTACTCTGCTATGTGAAATATCCCCGCAAATCGCGATATTGAGCCTGTGTAGGCGTCCTTTAGCTCTCCTAATTGTAAGCGCATCTAGTAGGGCTTGAGTTGGATGTTCATGTTGTCCGTCGCCTGCATTGATTACAGAGCAATTTACTTTTTGGGAAAGTAAATCAACTGCTCCTGATTGAGGATGCCGGACTACCAANAGATCTGGACGCATAGCATTGAGTGTTAACGCAGTATCTACTAAGGTTTCGCCTTTTTTAATNGAGCTACCCTGTAAAGCCATGTTCATTACATCGGCACCTAGTCGCTTACCCGCTAGTTCGAAAGATGCCTGGGTTCGTGTGGAATTTTCAAAAAACATATTTATCTGTGTTAGACCAGACAAGACGTCAACACGCTTTTTAGTTTTTTGATTTAAGTCTGCATATTCTTCCGCCTTNTCCAAAATTTCTCGGATAGCTGACTGTTCAAGCCCCTCGATACCAAGTAGGTGATTTTGGATAAAGCTCATTGAGTTCTCTAACAGGTTTTAGATTGTATTAATAATATGATAAGATTAGTACAAGGCTTAAACCACTTCCCAAATGATTAGATTACTTTTCATCCAGTCTATTTAAGATTAAATCTAANNTATGGATTCGGATCTTGACTTAATAAGTGCCAAAGCGATGCTAGAATGGGTAGACGAACTCGGAATTTCAGAGGCTATTTCTGAAAAACCAATTAATCGTTTTAATACAAAGGCAGACGAAAATGCTAAGATAANAGTCCCTAGAAGTATTGAGCGTCTACCGACTTTGAATGCTGATGTTCCAATGGAAGAAGCAGGTATCGTATCCGCCAAGGCTGAAAATTTACAAGATCTAAAAACTGCAATCGAGGAATTTCCTCATTGCGACTTGAAACACGGTGCTAGAAATGCAGTCTTTTCGGCGGGTTCTCCGTCTGCGAAAATTATGATTATTGGTGAGGCTCCAGGTAGAGATGAGGATTATCAGGGCGTTCCGTTCGTTGGACGTGCTGGGCAACTTTTAGATAAAATGTTATTATCAATCGGATTTAATCGAAACGAAAGTGATATTGAGAAATCTGTGTATATCACCAATGTGATTCCATGGCGTCCACCGGAAAATCGTGAGCCATCTAGTGAAGAAATAGACATGATGATGCCTTTTTTAAGGAGGCACATAGAATTAGTTAATCCGATGGTGGTNGTGGCNATGGGAAATGTCAGTTGTCAGTGTCTGTTGGGGCGGCGAGGGATTACCAAGCTTCGGGGCATTTGGGATGAAGCCTTCGGGATTCCTGTATTGCCTATGTTGCATCCTGCTTATTTGTTGCGCAACCCGGTGGCCAAACGGGAAGCTTGGTTCGATTTATTAACTTTAAAGGAAATGGTTTTAAGTTGATGTCACAGATAGATATGGATCGACAATTTGTACCTGTAAATTTTGCGATTCTAACGGTTTCAGATACTAGATCGATAAATGACGATCTATCAGGAAATTTGCTAGCTGAAAAAATTCAAACTGCGGGTCACTTTGTTATATCTAGAGATATAACTACCGACGACGAGAGAAAAATAGTCTTGCGTCTGAAGAAATTAGTGGAGCGTGAAGATGTAGATGTGATTTTGTCAACTGGCGGGACGGGGTTAACAGGAAGAGATGTTACAGTTGAAGCCCACAAAAAAATCTATGAAAAAGAGATAGACGCTTTCGGTACACTTTTTACATTAATAAGCTTTGAAAAAATTGGTACATCAGCGATACAGTCTCGTGCTACGGCAGGTGTGGCTGGTGGCAAATATCTTTTCGCACTTCCTGGAAGTCCAAGTGCTTGTAAAGATGCATGGTATGGTATCATTGAAAAGCAGTTTGATTACAGGCATCGGCCGTGTAATTTTGTTGAAATCATGCCAAGATTGGACGAGCACATGAGGCGGAAGTGATCCATTGGCTAATTGGTTCCGTATTCTAAATACCCAATAACTGAGTAGGACTTATAATGAAGTTCTTAGGCAGAGGGCTGGTTGGCCTTCTTTTATTTTCATTAACTTTAGGCCTGCTAGGCCTAGCAGGAAACACACTAAAGGTCGCTGTTCAAGATCGTATTAACAAAGAACCTAGGGTTCAAAAAACGCGAGAAAGGACGTTTGCTGTTAAAGTCATTCCTGCTGAAATCACTAGTATTAATCCTACTTTGTATGCGTTTGGTGAAATTCAAAGCCGTAAGACACTAGATTTGAGAGTGGCAGCGGGTGGTCAAATACAGGAGCTATCAAGTAATTTTGTCGAAGGTGGAAGCGTAGAGGCAGGTGAATTATTAATCCGCCTGGATGATGCAAATTATCAAACAGCAGTCGATTTGGCAGAAAACGATTTAATAGACGCTCGGAATGAAATGTTAGAATCTGCCAGGAGTCTCTCGTTTGCACGAGAAGAACTAGTTGCAGCAAGGGAGCAACAAAATTTACGTCAGCGAGCTCTTAAAAGACAAAAAGATCTTGTTTCGCGTGGTGTTGGAACGGCAGCAACATTAGAAAATTCAGAATTAGCTGCATCGGCAGCTACCCAGGCAACCCTTTCAAGAAGGTCGGCCGTCGATCAAGCAAAAAATAGAGGTGCGCAAGCTGAGACCAGGTTAGTTCGAGCAGAGATCGCTCTTGACGATGCGAAGAGAAAGTTGGAGGACACTGTGTTGTACGCAGAGTTTTCAGGATTGTTGAGCGGTGTATCGCTTGTAAAAGGCGGTATTGTTTCAGCGAATGAACGCTTAGGACAACTAATTGANCCCAAGGTCCTAGAAGTTTCTTTCAAGGTAAGTACGAAACAATATACTAGATTATTGGGCGATAATGGTGAGCTCTTAAAGGCTCCTATCTCAATTGGTTTGACTAATACGGATAAGGGTCTGAAGGCTGATGGCGTGATTACCCGTGACAGTGCATCAGTAGCCAAAGGTCAAACAGGCCGTCAAGTATATGCTAAATTAACCGAAACCGTGGGTTTTAAACCTGGAGACTTTGTGTCGGTCAAAATTGAAGAACCCGAGCTAAATTATGTGGTAAAATTGCCTGCCACCGCGGTTGATGCGAGCGGTAATGTTTTGATTCTTGGAGACGGAGAACGTCTAGAAGAAGTTCAAGTCAAATTAATGCGACGACAGGATAATGAGGTTATAGTTCGTAGCCGAGATCTAAGCGGTAAGGAAGTTATTGCTCAGCGAACTCCGGTATTAGGAGCTGGAATTAAAGTCAAACCAATACGCTTGGGTGAAGAAAATAAAGTAGCCGAGGTAGAAATGTTGGAACTAACTGAAGAGAGACGGGCTAAGTTGATTTCGGCAATAGAATCGAATGGATATATACCAAAATCAGCNAAAGAAAGAATAATTGGACAGCTTACTCAACCCAAAGTGCCAGCTGATGTCGTTGCGCGTATTGAAAGTAGAATGGGAGGCTAGGAGTACATTATGGTTCGTGATTTACCAATCGGTGCTGGCGGTATTCTTTCATATTTTACGCGACACAAAACAGCGGCAAACCTACTTCTGGTGCTCTTAGTAGTTTCAGGATTACTTACGCTGCCCAACATGCGAGCACAATTTTTTCCAGACGTAGTTGTAGATGATATTTCTATCGGCGTGAGATGGAATGGTGCAGGTGCAGAAGATGTAGATGCCGCTATTGTTCAGTTGCTTGAGCCCGTGCTTCTTGGAGTAGAAGGCGTTACAGATGCAGCAAGTTTGTCCAGAGAAGGTTCAGCGAAAATTAAGCTAGAATTTGAGCCAGGTTGGGATATGGCAAGGGCTGAGGCAGATGTTGAAGCAGCAATTGATCAAGTTTCAGCGCTTCCTTCAGATTCTGATGATCCTACAATTATCCGGGGGAATTGGCGTGATAGGGTTGCAAATGTTGTAATTACAGGACCTATTGCAGTTGAGCAGCTGGGTTTGTTTGCAGATGAGCTTACGTCTCGGTTATTCGATGAGGGCGTTACTAAAACAACAATTCAAGGTTCCATAGCTCCAGAGGTTCTGGTAGAAGTACCTTCCTCAAATCTCATATTTTACAATACATCTATGAGGGAGATCGCACTCGCAATTTCGCAAGAAGTAGATACGAACCCTGCTGGAGATGTGACAGGTGCTAATGCAAGAGTTCGGACAGGTGTTGAAAAACGCAATGCGACTGAGATTGGTAATATAGTTCTTAGGTTAAATTCGGATGGCTCAACCTTACTTTTATCCGACGTGGCCGAAGTTAAGATGAGTGGTATTGACAGGGAAAGATCCTACTTCGTGGGTACCAATCCTGCTATAGGTATTCGTATTGATCGCTCCCAACAAGGAGATGCAATTGATATACAACATTCCGTAGAGACAGTTTCTGACAAATTTCAGGAAACCTTGCCTTTAGGGACGACAGTAGATCTAGTTAGAACGCGTGCTGACTATATCACTGGCCGCCTTAAAATGCTCCTGGAAAATGGGCTGACTGGTTTAGGGCTAGTAGTATTATTACTGTTCTTGTTTTTAAACGCCCGGACCGCGTTCTGGGTGGCTGCAGGTATCCCCACAGCTATGCTAGCAGCAATTACCGTCATGTATTTTGCTGGTATTACGATTAACATGATTTCACTTTTTGCGTTAATTATTACTCTAGGTATCGTAGTAGATGATGCGATAGTAGTTGGAGAACACGCCGATCACAGAGCTCGCATGGGATTAGAGCCGTACGAAGCGGCTGAAAGTGCTGCAAAACGAATGGCATTGCCGGTTTTTGCTGCAACTTTGACAACTATTATTGCGTTCTTTGGTTTGGTGGTTATTGGCGGAAGGTTTGGCGACTTAATCGCAGATATTCCGTTCACTGTTGTCGCCGTACTGGCCGCCTCCCTTGTAGAATGTTTTTTGATCTTACCAAATCATATGGCTCACTCACTAAAGCATGTCGGTAATTCGTATTGGTATGACTGGCCGTCGCGCGTTGTAAATTATGGCTTTGCCTGGTTTCGAGAAAAGATTTTTGGACCATTCACGCTATTAGTAATTTCTTCGCGTTATGTCGTATTGGCAGGTGCGATTGCTATTTTAGCATCCCAGGTTACGATGGTTATTTCAGGCAAAGTAAACTGGCGCTTTTTTAATGCCCCTGAGCAATCATCCGTAACCGGTAATTTTGCAATGGTGGATACTGCGACACGCGCAGACACATTAGCAATGATGAAAACGTTACAAAATACTGTAGAAGAGCTTGGGAAAGAGTATGAAGAAAAGCATGGTAAAAATCCGGTAAAATATCTTTTAGCGGAAGTAGGTGGAAACTCTGGGCGTGGATTATCCGGTACTGAAAATAAATCAAACGACTTACTTGGAGGGATCGGTATTGAGCTGATCGATGCGGATCTAAGGCCTTATTCTAGTTTTGCTTTTGTTGGAGAGTTGCGTGAACGTGTTCCCCGGACCGCCCTTCTAGAGCAAATATCTTTTAGAGGGTGGAGAGCTGGCCCGGGAGGTGATGCTCTAGATATTCAATTATTTGGTTCTTCTTCGAAGGTTTTAAAGGAAGCTTCTGAAGAGTTAAAAGATAAACTTGGCAGCTATTCCATTGTATCAGCCCTAGAAGATAATTTAGCCTATGATAAAGATGATCTCATTCTTCAATTGACTCCCCAGGGTCAAGCTATTGGCTTTACGATTGATGGTTTAGGCGCAATTCTCAGGAATCGCTTGAACGGCATTGAGGCTGCCACTTTTCCTATTGGGCCACGCAGTGCCTCGATTAGCGTGAAGTTACCGGAAGGGGAATTGACCTCTGATTTCTTGGATAGAATGCTCCTTAGAGCGCCTGATGGCTCATACGTCCCTCTGGCTGACTTGGTTAGTGTAGATCGGCAAGCAGGGTTTTCGACTGTGCGGCGTGAAAATGGAATTAGGCTTGTTTCTGTAACAGGCGATATTTCTGAAGATGATCCAAAAGCCGCTCAACAGGTAATAGATACTTTAAAGTTAGAAATTTTACCCAATTTAGCCTCAAAACATCAAGTTGAGTGGCAACTTGCTGGTCTTTCTGAACAGGAGGATAGATTTCTAAATGAAGCGCGCATTGGTTTTATTACATGTCTGATTGGTATTTATCTGGTTTTGACTTGGGTTTTCGCGAGTTGGACACGCCCTATGGTGGTCATGGCGGTAATACCATTTGGTTTAGTAGGTGCAATTTGGGGTCACTATATATGGGAAGTCCCACTTTCAATGTTCTCTGTTGTTGGTTTCCTTGGTATGACAGGAATAATTATCAATGACTCAATTGTTTTAATTACGAGCATTGATGAATATGCTCGTGATCGTGGAATAGTTCCCTCTATTGTTGATGCAGTAAAAGATCGGCTGAGACCGGTAATCCTAACCACTCTAACTACTGTACTTGGCCTAACCCCACTGCTTTATGAGAATTCATCACAAGCTCAGTTCTTGAGGCCCACGGTGATCACTTTAGTGTATGGTTTAGGATTTGGTATGTTACTAGTGTTGTTGGTCGTGCCTTCATTAATTGCGATGCAGGGCGATATGAAAAGGTTTTCTACTGCCCTACATCGTGGGCTGAAATTTCGAAATTTTCGCATTCGCGTCGGGTTCTATATTGCGGCCTTCTTTATAGTCGCTTGGCTAAGCATGACAGTTGTATCACAAATTTTAATTGGGAAATCATTAGTGAGTTTTCCATTATTAGGGTTTTCAATATTGAATGGCATTAATATGTCTTCTGCCTTTCTCCTTTATTTAATAGGTGTTCTGGTAATTCTTTTGATTTTTTACGCGGTGACTGCTGTTAATCTCATGAGGTCTCCAAGACAACGGCNTTAACTTGAGCATCCGAAGAATTCGAGTGATTGATTTGGTCCAATAATTGTCGTCCTTATTTTATCTCTTGAGATAACCGTNGGCAGTTCAGAATCTATTCCTTTTGCCGTTGAGACAAAAATATGATCATCAAGAATGCGTGACCTTTTTGAGTTTACGAAAAATACAGAATTACCAACTTCTATGACAAAAAGAGTTATATTCCTTAGCCCACTGTCAAGATTCTTTTTGCTAAGTTTCACAGTTAGTTCGCCGTTATTGATTATACACTGGGGGAGTTTGAAACTTAGTTCATTAGAGTCAATTGGCGACGATAATATAGCAGCCATAATCTTCTGATTTTTTTTGTTTTGACTAGGTGTTGCAGAATAAGAAATGTCTAATGTTTGAAGTATACAAACGTCTTTACAGATCCCAATATCAGCTTCTACTGTTAGCTTTACAGGTTTCGAAATATCGATGGGTGTTACTTTGATTGGAAGTAATACATTGTCCGTATAACCAATAGACCATAAATCCGCCTCACCAAAAATAATAGGTGTGGGCCACATAATTTCAGCAGCAAGAATATTTTCAGAGCTATTAAAATTGAATGTAGGTCTTAATCCAGTTTTGCCTGGCAAGCGCCAATAGGTTTTCCAGTCTTTTTCCAAATTAATTTGCAAACCAAAAATAAGTTCCTGATCTCTTTTTATCCAGCCATCTGTTATCTTTGCGCTTACGAGACCGCTAGAATGAGAGACCAGGGAGCCGCAAATTATAATGCTTAAAAACAGTGTTATAAATCTTAAAGAATTCATAAACTTGAGCTACATTATTTATATCTCTAAATGAAGCTTAAATATATGCCACGTCATTTAAAATTACCTTGGGCAACTAGCTACTCTTTTAAAGATGCTCTCCTTAAACGGTCGTTTATAGCTAATCCTATTCCCTCATTTGGAATTGGGCTCACGGAAATTGTTATGGGATCAGAACTGTCTAAAAGGTGGAGGAAGTTAAAGAGGTTCTGAGCTGCTTCAGTTAAACTTTTGTCTTTGGACAGATTTAAATCACAGTTCACGTTGCCAAACCCCAACTTTTTCTCTCCCTGTTTCCAGTCTATTGCATTAAGACGCAACTTAGCATTTGGCGCATAGTGGGACTTCGATTGACCTGGTGCAATAATCGGTCCTTTCTTGTCGTAATGGTGAATTTTTGAACCTATTTCATTCGAAATAGCTTTAGGTGTAATAGCGCCCGCTCGTAAAATTGTAGGCTGAGGTTGAAACGTTACAATTGTACTTTCAACTCCAACTGATGAATTTCCCCCATCAATGATTGCATCTATTTTTTTATTCAAGTTTTTCAAAACATGATCTGCTGAAGTTGAACTTATTTTACCAGATATGTTTGCCGATGGTGCTGCTAAGGGTCTATCCAATTGGTCTAAAATATTTAAGGCTACTGGATGATTTGGCATTCTTACTGCTATAGATGGAAGACTTGCGCGAGCTGTTTTTGCAATTTTAGAATTTATTCTAGATGGCAAAACAATTGTCAGAGGCCCAGGCCAAAATTTCTCCGCAAGAGTTTGAGCTACATCATTCCATTGGGTATATTCTTCTGCCATTCTCGTATTCTTAACGTGAATGATTAAAGGATTATAAGCCGGTCGTCCCTTAGCTTTAAATATTTTTAAGACTGCATTTTCATTGGTAGCGTCTGCTGCAAGACCATAGACCGTTTCAGTAGGCATCGCCACCAGTCCACCCAGCCTTAGAATTGATACGGCTGCATCTATATCTTCCAAATTAGTTCCCAGATTTTTCGTTTTCACGAACTGCTCCCTTTTGACGTTGCGTCTTGCTTGATCCATTTATAGAATTCTTACACTTATCTTTGTAACCTTTTGTACCTTAAAAGTATGGAATAATCACGAGGATCTATATGCCAACGCGAGCTCCTGTTTCTGAATTNGAATTTATTTTNAANGAAATTATTGATTATGAACAAATNANTAAAACATCAAGGTTCAAAGACNCNNGNTCGGAATTNGTNTCTCAAATNCTNANTGANGCTGNGCGCATGTGNGATGATGTTTTGTCNCCTTTAAACAGGGTAGGCGATTTGCACCCAGCAATTNTAAGNAATGGTGTTGTTAAAACCTCNCCTGGNTTTGGNGANGGATATCATGCTGTAGCTGAAGGTGGGTGGATCTCTACGTCAGCATCTCCAGAGTTTGGTGGTATGGGATTGCCGCAAACGGTGACGGCTTGCGTAAACGAGATGATGGCTGCGGCTTGCCTTTCCCTACAGTTAAACCCCTTGATGACACAAGGACAGATTGAAGCAATTGAAAACCACGCTGATGATGAGATTAAGTCGTTATACTTGCCAAAACTTATTTCAGGTGAGTGGTGTGGTACTATGAATTTAACAGAACCACATGCAGGTTCTGATGTAGGGGCCTTGTCCACAAAAGCAGAGCCAAACGGAGATGGTTCCTATGCGATAACTGGCCAGAAGATATACATTTCTTGGGCGGACAATGATTTTACAGAAAACGTAATCCACCTTGTTTTAGCAAGGCTTCCTGACTCAATTCCTGGTCCGAAAGGCATATCACTTTTTCTTGTTCCCAAAAAGCTTCCAGATATCAATGGTAAAGCTGGGGTCTCCAATAAATTAAAAGTTGTTAGCCTGGAACACAAGATGGGGCTCCATGGAAGCCCAACTGCGGTCATGCAGTATGAAGGTGCTACTGGCTGGCTTATTGGACAGCCAAACGATGGATTGC
>PAHS01000009.1 GCA_002711145.1 Marinovum sp.
CATCGTTGAAAAAATTATGAGGGCTAGTTCAAAAGAACCAAAATAACCGGTATGTGTCTGCGAAAGTAAAATAACGGTGGCAATTGATCCTGGCCCAGAAATTAACGGTACTGCTAAAGGAAAAACAGAAGGATCATCATGGCTAGCTAAAGTTTCATTGCCTTGTGCCTCGCGGCGTTTTTTACGTTTTTGAAATAACATTTCTAAGGCGGTTAAAAATAATAAGATGCCTCCAGCAATACTGAAAGCTGGCATGGAAATCCCGATGAAGGTAAGTATTATTTCACCAAAAATTGCAAATAATAATAAAATGCAAGATGCAACAATGACAGATCTTCTTGCTACAATGCGACGTTCTTTTGTGGACAAACCTTGCGTTAACGAGAAAAAAATTGGTGTTAATCCGATTGGATCAACTATCACAAAAAGTGTAACGAGAGAGGTTATGAGCAATGTTGTTTCCATGTCTACTCACTTAAATTTGCAGTTAACGCCTTATCTAAGGTTTTTTGTGATTTCTCCCAAATTTCCTCTGCTTTTCTGAGTGCTTTCCGAACCTCAGCATATTTTGCATTCCAGCGGATAAGCTCCTCTTTCTGGTTATCGGAATAAATTTCTGGGTCTGCTAACTTTATGCTTATTTTTTCTTCCATTGTGAGCAGTTTCTCAACCCTTTCTTCTGATTTCTTAACAACACTTCTAAATCCTGCTAGTTGATCTTGAGTGTAGAATTGTTTTATTGTTTTGTTGCTTCTTGCTTGTTCGCTTTTTTTTGCTGAGCCACCTGAAAGAAGGGATTTTCGATATGTTTCTAAATCATATTCATAGGCATTTACGCTTCCATTTTTTGCAAGCCACAATCTGTCGACTACTAACGACAACAAATGAATATCATGGGAAACAATAATAACAGCTCCAGAATATTTCGTCAGTGCTTCGACCAAAGCTTCTCTACTTTCAATATCCAGGTGATTGGTGGGCTCATCTAAAATAAGAAGGTGAGGAGCGTCCAGAGAAGCCAGTAATAGTGATAATCGTGCCTTCTGTCCCCCTGATAAGCTTTTAACCTGCGTATCAGCTTGCTCTACTGAAAGTCCAAATCCGTCTAATCTAGCTCTAATCTGGCCCTGTGTTTCAGATGGCCGTTCTCGTCTAACGTGATCGATTGGAGTTTCATTTAAGATTAACTCATCTACCTGATGCTGTGCAAAATATCCAATTCGCAATTTGTTCGAATGGATAATTTTTCCAATCTGCGGTTTCAATTTATGAGCTATCAGTTTTGAAAGAGTTGATTTGCCCTCACCGTTCTGCCCAAGTATCGCGATCCGGTCGTCTTGGTCTATTCGTAGGCTTATGTCATTTAAAACTGTTTTTACTCCATAACCCACTGAGGCACTCTGAATATTTACAATGGGAGGAGATAATTCCTCTGGTTGTGGAAATTCAAATTTTCTTAGTGTTGCCTCACTGGAAAGTGAAATTGGCTCCATTTTGGATAGCATTTTTAATCGAGACTGAGCCTGTTTTGCTTTGTCAGCTTTATAACGAAACCGATCCACATAAGACTGAAGGTGTTGGCGCCTTAAATTTTGTTTTTTAACCTCGGCTTCTTTGTGTGCTAGTCTGGCGGCCCTCGTTTTGGCAAAAGTTTCATAATTTCCAGTGTAAAGTTGAAGTTCCTTGTCTTCGAGGTGCAAAATTGAGTTTACAGAGCTATTTAGCAAGGCCCGATCATGGCTGATAATTATGACAGTACTTGGGTATTGTGATATGTAAGATTGAAGCCATATCGTCCCTTCTAGGTCCAAATAGTTACTGGGCTCATCAAGTAAAAGTAGCTCCGGTTTTGAGAAAAGGACCGCGGCGAGAGCAACCCTCATTCTCCATCCACCGGAAAACTCAGAACACGCCAGTTTTTGCTTATGCTTATCAAATCCTAACCCATTTAGGATTGTCGAGGCGCGCGCTTCTGCCGACCAAGCGTCTATATCGGTCAATCGTGTTTGAATTTCGGAAATTTTTAAGGGATCTTTTTCAATTTGGGCTTTTTCAAGTAAATCAGTTCTCTCTTGGTCTGCAGCCAGTACAGTATCTATCAAAGTGATACTACTGCTTGGAGCTTCTTGAGAGACGCCCCCTACACGCACATTTTTATTTAATTTCAGGTTCCCATTATCTAAAGTAATTTCTCCGTAAATTAATCGGAATAGAGATGTTTTGCCCGTTCCGTTTCGTCCCACGAGACCTACTTTATGACCATTCGGTATGCTTACTGTACTATTTTTGACCAAGGTCCGGCCTGCAATGGAAAAGGATATATTTTCGAAAGAAATCATGTCCTGATCTCATACAGTATTAGTTTAAAGAGACAAGCTTTGTTAAAAACTAGTTAGGTTCGTTTTTAAATTCAATTTATACTCTATTAAAAACAAATTTTTCTAAAATTGTTTTGCTTTTGAACTAACTTTAACCAATACACGCTTTGTATAGCAAAAGATGTTAGTTTTGATACATAGCCACTTTTCAAATCAATTGTGTCGTGTTAAGCGCGCCACTAGTCTTCCATTCTGTAAAATAGTGATCTCATTTAAAAGGATAATATCATGGCAATAGAACGTACCTTAAGTATTATAAAACCCGATGCCACAAAACGAAATCTCACTGGCAAAATCAATGCTAAGTTTGAAGAGGCAGGCTTAAGAATTATTGCTCAGAAACGGATACACCTATCAAAGGATCAGGCTGGAGTGTTTTATGAAGTACATGCTGAGCGTCCCTTTTATGACGAACTATGTGATTTTATGGCTTCCGAACCAGTTGTTGTTCAGGTTCTAGAGGGCGAGGGAGCTATACTTAAAAACCGTGAAGTAATGGGCGCAACCAACCCTGCAGAAGCCGCAGAAGGAACTGTACGGGCTGAATATGCCGAGAGCGTTGGTGAGAATTCAGTGCATGGTTCAGATGCGCCAGAAACAGCGGCAGCTGAAATTGCATACTTCTTTGCGGGTTTGGAACTAGTTGGTTGAGCCAACAAAGTTTGATGCAAATGAACAAATAGTGCGAGTGGCATATTCGAAAATATCATCTGATACTGTCATTGCTACTCGTATATGTCCAGCGGAACTAATGCCGAAACTTTCACCGGGCATCACTGCTATATTCTTGGCATTAAGTAGTGCCTTTGAAAACTCGATGCCATTTAATCCACTTTCACGGATATCAAGCATCAAGTACATGCCCCCTAACGACGGACATATTTTTACACTAGAGAATTCTCTAATAATTTTTTGAGCAATTTTTCGGCGCCTTTTGAAGGGCTCTGCAACAATTGCTTCAATTTCAGGCATTTGAGTTAGTGCATATAAGCCAGCATCTTGAATAAAGCCCGCAACACCATAGTTCGTGTTACAAGCTAAATCTGCCAATTTTTCAATTACTTGTTCCGGCGCAACTACCCACCCAAGTCTACTGCCGGTCATCGCATGACTTTTGGACATAGAACCAATGACAGCTGTTCGATTTTCCATATCTGCAAATGAACGTATTGAAATGTGCTTACCTTCCCAAATTTGAGTATCATACACTTCATCAGAAATGATCCAAAGATCATTTCTGATGGCTACTTTCGATATAGTGAGCAACGTATGCTCATCATAAATCATTCCAGTAGGATTATTTGGTGAATTTATAAGTAAAGTTTTTGCCCCTTTAGCTTTTGCATCTAATTCTTCAGGTGAAGGAATGAAATTTTCCTCTGGATTAGTTTTAACTGTTCTAAGATTTAAACCAGCACTTCGGANAGTTGTAGGGTAGGTAGCGTAGAAAGGATCAATAATGAGACCGGTATCTCCCTGATTTGCCAAGGCAACATGCGTCGCAAAAAGACCAGCCTGACCGCCAGGAGTTATAATCACATTGTTTGCAGAGGTATAAACTCCAGTCCGCCTCTGAACTCTATTTGCAACTTCTTTTCTTAAAGCGCTCGTGCCCGGAACACTCGCATATCCAGTATTCCCATTTTGCGCTGACTGATTCATTGCCTCCAATATTAATGAGTGGGTGGTATCATCGTGCTCGCCAATTGTTAGCTCGACAATCTCTTTACCATTCAGCTTCATTTCGCGTGCAAGGTTAAAAATTTCCCAACCATCGTCCTCAAGCCCTGTGATAGAAATAACACGATCTGATAAATGTGGCATAATCTCACTCTGAAAACTTGGTCTATCTATTTATACCAATGGCCATTACNGCTATTAATTGTCAAACAAATAACTTATTTGTAGAAAGATAATTGAATAGAATTCCATTTTCATCTTCGAAAACCTATAAATTTTATAATTGAATTTGAGCTAATTCGATTTTGGATATGCAGAAAACTATAAAGGTATTCTTGAAGCAATATGCAAGTGTTCATATGATCAAAATAAAGTTTCATAACTCCAAAGTTCGAAAAAAAGAAATTTTTGAACCGATAGACCCGAGTAATGTAAGGATGTATTTGTGNGGCCCGACTGTGTATGATCGCGCTCACCTGGGAAACGCAAGAAATGTAATAGTATTCGACGTTTTGTTCAGATTCTTCAGGGAAGTTTTTGGTGCGCGGCATGTTAAATACGTCAGAAATTTTACTGATATTGACGATAAGATAAACCAAAGGGCTAAAGATATTGGTAAAGAAATAAAAGTTATTACCGATGAAACTATCGCATGGTATTTGGAAGATATGGAGTTGCTTGGAAATCTTGTTCCAAGTGAGATGCCTAAAGCTACAGATTTCGTTCCTCAAATGATTTTAATGATCGAAGGCCTTATTAAGTCCGGTCATGCATATGAAGCTCAGGGTCATGTAATGTTTTCTGTTGAAAGTTATAAAGACTATGGCTCCCTGTCGGGCCGTTCTATTGAGGATATGCTCGCAGGAGCAAGGGTTGAAATTGCTCCCTATAAAGTAAATCCCCTTGATTTTGTTTTGTGGAAGCCCTCGAGTGATGATCTTCCCGGATGGGAAAGTCCTTGGGGAAGGGGACGTCCTGGTTGGCATTTAGAGTGTTCAGCAATGACCCATGAACTTTTAGGAGAGTCGTTTGATATTCATGGTGGGGGCAACGATTTGATGTTTCCTCATCATGAAAACGAACTTGCTCAGAGTAAATGCTGTTTTCCTTCCGGTGGCTTTGCAAATTTCTGGTTACACAACGAAATGCTCCAAGTAGATGGTAAAAAAATGTCAAAATCTTTGGGTAATTTTTTTACTGTCAGAGATTTGATCGATAAAGGTTTTCCAGGGGAAGTTATCCGGTTTGTTTTTTTGTCAACACATTATCGCAAGCCGATGGATTGGACGGAAGCAAAAGCTACTGAAGCTAATACAGTTCTGCGACGTTGGTATGAAATGTGTGTCCATTTGGATAGCGATGTAAAACCGTCATCGCAAGCTATAGAATTTTTGTCTGATGATTTGAACACACCAGCAATTATAGCTTTATTGCATCATCACGCCCAAACTAAGAACTTTGCACAATTAAAAGCTGATGCTAATCTGATAGGGTTGATGAACCCAGTGTTTAAAGATTGGGCATTTGACTTTGATTTATCAAAATACGAAAAGGTTTTAAATAAAGTAAGATCAGAAGCAATGGTAACTAAAAATTTTGATAATTTGGATGACTTAAAAGATAAGTTACTTAAGGCTGGAGTTGAGGTTCGCATGAGTAAGGATAGTGTTAAGTTGNTACCTATGCTCAACTTTGATTTAGCCGCAATCGAACGTATACTTTGAGTATATTTTACTGTAATTTTGNCTAAGAAATACTAGAGATTTAGCACCTTGGATTAACTCATTGCAAAAAGAGCGACTATATATTTACGATACAACACTTCGTGACGGCCAGCAAACGCAGGGCGTGCAGTTTTCGACGGAAGAGAAAATAGAGATTGCTNAATTANTAACTAATCTTGGCGTCGATTATATCGAGGGAGGGTGGCCAGGAGCTAATCCTACGGATACCACCTTTTTTGAAAACTATCGCACAAATANAAATCTTGTTGCTTTTGGTATGACAAAACGCGTNGGAAAGTCAGCGGCAAATGATGAAGTACTGTCTTCGGTTGTGAATGCTGGTACCCAAAAGATTTGTTTGGTTGGTAAGGCACATGATTTTCATGTGGAGANGGCATTAGGCATTTCATTAGATGAAAATATAGACTCAATTACGCAGTCTATATCTCATGTAGTCTCGATGGATCGAGAGGCGATTTTTGACGCTGAGCATTTTTTTGATGGTATGATTTCGAATTCAGCTTATGCTTTAAAAACCTTAGTAGCAGCGTTCAAAGCTGGTGCAAGATGGATAGTTTTNTGTGATACCAATGGGGGTGCGTTGCCGCGAGAGATAGAAAATGCGGTNTCACAAGCAATAAACGCTGGAATCCCAGGAACGCACTTAGGCATTCATACGCATAATGACACTGATAATGCCGTCGCAAATACNTTGAGTGCAGTAGACGCAGGTGTGCGTCAAATTCAAGGTACCTTAAATGGGCTAGGTGAGAGATGCGGCAACGCAAATCTTACAGCTCTAATACCNACTTTAGCACTAAAGTCGGCTTATATTGACAGATTTGATACCGGTATCTCCAACTTTGCCCTCAAGGATATTACCAGATTGTCGCGACGATTGGATGAAATTCTAAATCGAGTGCCTATGCGCCAAGCTTCTTACGTCGGGGCCTCAGCTTTTGCCCATAAATCTGGGCTCCATGCTAATGCAATTCTTAAAGACCCATCAACATATGAGCATGTTGACCCAGAATTGGTGGGGAATGAAAGAATTATTCCGATGTCTAATCAAGCTGGCACGTCTAATCTAAAAAAACGTCTTAATGATGCAGGGATCACTCAAAAATTAAGTCAGGAAGAGTTAACAAAAATATTAACGCTGGTAAAAGAAAAAGAATCGCTTGGATACTCATATGATACAGCCCAGGCAAGTTTTGAATTGTTAGCTAGGCGAAATTTGGGGCAACTGCCTGAGTTTTTTGATGTTAAACGGTACAAGGTGACTGTAGAAAGACGAAAGAATAAATATGACCATATGATTAGTCTGTCTGAGGCAGTCGTGGTGGTGAAGGTGGACGGGCAAAAAAAACTATCGGTTAGCGAAAGCTTGGATGAATTTGGTTCCGATAGGGGCCCCGTTAATGCCTTGGCGAAAGCACTTGTGAAAGACCTTGGGCAGTATCAACGGTTTATTGATGATATGAGATTAGTTGACTTTAAAGTGCGTATTACTCAGGGAGGAACGGAAGCCGTAACAAGAGTGGTAATTGATAGTGAAGATAGTGCAGGTCGCCGATGGGCAACAGTNGGTGTATCAGCGAATATTGTAGATGCAAGTTTCGATGCATTAATAGACGCAATGAATTGGAAAATCTTAAGAGATTTTTGAACCTAAGTTAAACAGACAAATTGTACTGTTAACACTTTTCAAGNTTTGATGAATTAAACTAAATGATTTTTGACGATGACATAAAATTTTGTGCTTCTCTCGTAGAAACAAGTGATCCGCATAGATTTAGAAGTATAATGGCTGCTCCTGAAAAGCTTCGGCCTTACTATTTTGTAATATTTGCATTTAACATTGAGGTGTCGAGAGCTCCTTATTTGACAAAAGAACCAATGATTGCTGAAATCCGAATTCAGTGGTGGTTAGATGTTCTTGATGAAATTATTGAAAAAAAAATAGTAAGAAAACATGCTGTTGCAATACCTTTGGCAAAAAATATTGAAAAAGCCCAAGCGAAAGAATTGCAAAAGGTAGTCTTGGCGAGAAAATGGGATATACATTCTGATAAATTTGAAAGCTTTTACGATCTTAAAAACTATTTATATGATTCTACAGTGATCCTTCTTCAGGTNGCTTCGGGTAGTGATTTTGTATCGAGCAATAAACGTTTCCAGGATGCTGGCATGGCAATCGCCTTAGCTAATTATCTTATAGCAATACCTGAGCTAAAAAGATTAGGAAAAGTCCCATTAGCAGGGGTATTGTTAAATCAAATTGGTCAACAATGTGAGATTGCGTTAAATAATTTAAAACTTGCTAAAACTGATNTNNGGAATTTTACAGAACAAGAGAAGTGGGTTTTATTTACTGGATGGAAAAGCTGGAAGATTCTACGTGCCGTTGCGAGTAATCCTGAGAATTTAGACAATGTCGTTGCAAAGTTTGAAAATAAGCGTATGACATTGACTTTTATTACAAAAGCATTGTTAAGNACTTTCTAAATTATTCTNTNTCTTNCNGTTTTTCTTGAGAGATAAAAAATAGCTAAACCAGCTAGGATTAAAAAAGGAAGCATTGCAAAATTCACTGCACTCCATCCCGATGCAGCCGAGCCGCCTGCGCAATTCATTAGCCCTCCTGATGCTAGTGAAGCAAATGTTACGCCGCCGAATACTATAAAGTCATTTAAGCCCTGTATTTTCCCGCGTTCTTCNGGTGTGTGGGANCTAGTCAGGAGACTTGTNGCCCCGATGAAGCTAAAATTCCATCCAATTCCTAATAAAATTAAAGCTATTGAGAAATTCATCAAACTTATACCGGATAATGCTACTAATCCAGATANGCTAAGTATCAAAAGNCCAGTGGCGATTATCTTAATATTTCCAAACCTTACTATTAGATGGCCTGTAAAAAATGATGGAATAAACATTGCTAAAACATGCATTGAAACAATATCCGCAGCATTATTTGCAGTAAAGCCGCAGCCTACCACCGCCAGTGGTGTTGATGTCATCACTAAGTTCATTAGGGCGTATGCGACCATTGCACAAATTATAGCCACTAATAATTCTGGTGTTTTTAGTATTTGGCTATAGGACCTACTTTCGTATTTCTCAGTTAGTTCCTGTTTTGGTGTTGGTATTCTTAAATATAGGAATAAAATTGCNCCAATTAGATTTAATAANATCACAATNATATATGTACCTAGAAACGGAATTACAAAGCTNCTGGAAGTGAATTTTACTAATTGGGGTCCTATAATTGCGGATATTAAGCCGCCAGCCATAACGTAAGAAATAGCCTTTGGTTTAAAGTCGGAAGATGCAGTGTCTGTCGCTGCAAATCTGTAAAAGCCCTGAGCGGACATATAAATTCCACTTAGAAAACTTCCTATAAGAAATATTGAAAAATTAGATAGGTAGAGACCAAGGCAGCCAATGATACCTCCCGATGCACCGCCCAATGTTCCAATTATAAAGCCAACCCGCCGTCCGTACTTCTGCATTATAAGCGACAATGGATTTGCCGATAGCATAGATCCCAGAACGATCAACGATATGGGTAAGGTTGCAAAGCAGGGATTGGTTGCGAGTGACTGTCCGGCTAGTCCGCCTATGATAAAAATCATAACCATTTGGTTTCCGACCGTAGCTTGAGCCAGAATCAAAATAATTAAATTGTGGCGTGCTAAGCTATTTTTGCTTTGTCTCAACATTATTGCTAAATTCTTTCGACTTAATCGATTAAATATGTGTAAAAGGTCTTAATACTTAAAGCCAGTTCTAAAAGGATTTCGGGTAGCCGTGAGTGTTAGAATTCTTATTTTGATTGGGACTGGAGAAGGCTTGCAAATTGCAGATGAACTGACCCGACTAACTAAATATGAGGTCTTTGTTTTTCTAGATAAACGATCGCGAATTAAAACAAATTTCAATATTGTGGATGAAATATCGTCCTTAAAAAAAGAAGATTTTTTACTTAGGTTTTTGCGGAGAAACCGAATTGAATCTATTATTGATGCGAGCCATCCATTCGACAAATACACAACAGAAATTTGTGTAAAGATTGCTGAGCTAGAAAATATAAAATTTAGAAAGTTTATCCGTCCTTCTTGGAAGCCAAAACCTAATGATAATTGGATAACAATNCCGGCTTTGAGTGAGGCAGAGAAAATAATTCCGAATGGCTCCAATGTGTTCATAGCTACTGGACGAAGCGGCTTGGAAAAATTTTCTAAACTTACTAGTTGTAAATTTTACATACGAAGACTGGGTGACAGAATAGAAAAGTGTTCGCTAAAAAACGGTGAATTCATTTATGGAGACCCTCCATTTTCAATTGANCATGAGATAAGTTTATTTGAATCCCTTAAAATAGATGTTTTGATTATAAAAAATGTTGGGGGCAAAGGAAGTTTTGCAAAAGTTGAAGCAGCCCGCGCGATGAATATTTTAGTTTTGATGATAGATAGGCCGCAAAGGTCTAATGCACTTGTAATTTCGTCAGTTTTCGAAATATTGAAGTGGGTGGATACTAATCNATGACGGATAAAATTCTTATAGAGACTGATGAGATACTGGTACAAGCAATTGATGCCCTTACTTTGTGTGAACCCCGGTTTGCACATGTCATAGAACACACTGGCCTGCCCAAGCTACGTTCAAGGCCAGATGGATTTAAAACGTTACTACAAGCAATAATAAGTCAGCAGGTTTCAGTTGCAGCCGCAAATGCCATTTGGTCCCGATTGGACGTTGAGAATCTGACAGATCCTAATAAAATCCTCAAAGCNACTGAGGATCGTTTGAAAAAGGCTGGGCTCAGCAGGCAAAAAATTAGGTATTCAAAAGCGTTGGCCGNAGCAAATTTAGATTATGTAGATCTGAGACAAAAAAGTGATGATGAAGTTATTAATATCTTAACTGAAGTGCCNGGTATTGGAGTTTGGACGGCTGAAATTTATGCAATGTTTAGTTTGAAAAGGGCNGATATTTTTGCAGCGGGTGATCTTGCATTGAAGGAAGGGGCAAGACTATTATTTTCCTTTGACGAACGGCCTAGTGAGGCTGAGCTGAGAAATCTTTCAAAAAAGTGGTCTCCATGGCGATCTGTTGGGGCACTTCTCCTATGGAATTACTATGGNTTTAAAAAAAATAGGGAAGGCGTTGTATGACACGTGTATTAAAATCTAAGCGTACCGAACCAAAGTCAGGTGATATACGCTCAGTCTTGGTTTTTCTCCATGGATATGGAGCAAATGGAGATGANTTATTGGGATTAGCNGAGCCTCTATCTGAGCATCTTCCTGACACACTGTTTGTTTCTCCAGATGCTCCAGAAAATTGTGCTGGCAGTCCAATGGGGTTTCAATGGTTTCCAATACCTTGGATAGATGGATCTAGTGAGGAGGAGAGCAAAAAGGGCATGATCTCTGCAGTGGATGATTTAAATGCGTTTCTTGATGCCCTAATGGTCGATGAAGATATATTGCCGGAACAACTTGCTTTGTTTGGGTTTTCTCAGGGAACAATGATGGCTTTGCATGTTGCGCCTCGGCGAGAAGATCCTATTGCTGGTGTTGTCGCAATTTCAGGCAGACTGTTAGAACCAGAACTTCTTGTTGATGAGGCAGTAAGTCATATGCCAGTTATGTTTGTACATGGGGACGAGGATGATGTCGTCCCGCCACAATCAATGCCACAGGGAGTGGAAGGATTACAGGCCGCAGGCTTCAAAGATGTTTATGCTCATATTCAAAAAGGTACNGGGCATGGTATTGCACCTGATGGATTAGGTGTTTCTTTAGCCTTTTTACGTGATCAGTTAGGCTTTTAAATGGTGGAAATATATTTTTGAATTATAAATTACGTGCCACAAAATGGGGGTTGTCACGAGCTCAACTCAATATATAGTTATAAAAAACTGATAATGATTGCTTGAGGGACACTGGTATGGAGGCAGAATTTAGGAATGAATTTGTAAGACATCCTACATCTACCAAAAACAACCCGGCATTGGTTCTGAACGCTGATTATAGACCGCTTTCATACTATCCACTTTCATTGTGGTGTTGGCAGGATGCAGTAAAAGCCGCGTTTATGGATAGGGTTGATATTGTGGCAGAGTACGATGATTATGTGCATAGTCCCTCAATAAGTTTAAAAATCCCTTCAGTAGTAGTCTTGAAAGACTACGTANGACCTCAAAAAAAAGTTGCTTTCACTCGTTTCAATCTTTTTTTGAGGGATGAGTTNTCATGCCAATATTGNGGTTCCAAGGGTGATTTGACGTTTGATCACGTGGTTCCAAGATCTCAAGGGGGTACAACTAATTGGGCTAATGTTGTTGCGGCGTGTAGCCCATGTAATTTAAAGAAGGGATCAAAAAGCCTTCAAAATTCGGGCTTGCATTTAAGGCGTAAGCCCGTACGCCCTGAGCCCCATCAAATGATGAATGTAGGAAGAAAGTTCCCGCCGAATTTTTTGCATGAAAGTTGGATGGACTTTTTGTACTGGGACGCTGAGTTGGATGCATAACAAGTTTTATTTTCCTCCTTGCTATGAGATAGNTTAATTAAAAACTAATACGGTAATATATTACCATTATTGTAAACTATTGTTTTTATTAATTTATATTTATTCAAATGCTCTTGACCTCAGTAATATTGGCGATATAAGCCTTTAATTAAGTTTAGAAAAATAATGAAATCAGGTGGTATTTCAATGAAGACATATACTGCGACCCCTGCAGATATCGAAAAAAAATGGATATTAGTCGACGCAGACGGAATAGTACTAGGCCGATTAGCTTCGATCATAGCAATGCGTCTGCGCGGCAAACATAAACCCTCTTTTACACCTCACATGGACTGTGGGGATAATGTTATAGTTGTAAATGCTGAAAAAATTCAGATGACTGGAAAAAAGAGAGAAGAAAACTTCTATTGGCACACTGGCCATCCGGGCGGTATAAAATCCAGAACTAAACAACAAATTTTAGATGGGGCTCACCCNGAGCGTGTTATTACTCAGGCTGTGAAGCGTATGCTACCAGGTAATAAATTGAGCCGGCAGATAATGACAAATCTCAGGGTATATGCTGGATCTACTCATCCCCACGAAGCGCAAGATCCAAGTGTTTTGGACGTTAAATCAATGAATTCTAAAAATACACGGGTGACAAAATAATGAGCGAAGAGATTAAATCATTAAGCGATCTGGATGTAAGTTCATCTGACGATACTTCGGCTGTTGAAATTGCAGCCCCTAGAGTTGCTGTTCGTGACGATCTGGGTAGATCNTACGCCACTGGTAAGAGAAAGGACGCAGTCGCGCGCGTATGGATAAAGCCGGGGTCTGGAAAGATTGTAGTGAATGACAAAGAGATGAATAGTTATTTTGCCAGACCTGTGCTTCAAATGATCCTAAGGCAACCGTTTCAGGTTGCAGGAGTTGAAGACCAGTTTGACGTNAGTGCAACTGTGAAAGGTGGCGGCTTATCTGGCCAAGCTGGTGCGGTAAAGCATGGTATCTCAAAGGCATTGCAATTGTATGAGCCATCCTTAAGGGCTGCACTAAAATCTGCTGGATTTCTTACACGCGATAGTCGCGTTGTGGAGCGCAAAAAGTTTGGTAAGCGAAAAGCGCGCCGCTCATTTCAGTTCTCAAAGAGGTAAAGTTTTACGATCACGTCTCTCAAAGATAGCAATAAAAATAACCACTTACAAAAATGTAGGTGGTTTTTTTTTGACTTTACGTTTGATGTTAGTACTTTATTTCTACTTCCGTGTATTTGATGCCTGCCGCTTAATTTGATTAAGTGCATGAACTATATCATTTTGTCGAAAATGGTGTGGCATATGTCCAATTCCAGGCAATTTAATAAATCTACTGTTTGGAATTTGTTTAGCTAGTGGAATGGCATGAACACTGATAGGAACTAGTCCGTCTTCGGTTCCATGCATAATAATAGTAGGAACAGAAATATTAGAATAAAATTCTGACTGATGTATTATCTGCTCTTTAAGTTGGTTCCGATGTTTTGCGTTGGCCACAATAGTTTTTGGACGTAGAGTCAGTTCTACCCCAAATTCTTTTAAAAAATTACTGGGAACTTCCTGTGGGTTAAAAACTTCTTTAACATCACTTTCTATTTTTCTTTTAGGTGCAAAAGCGGAAATTATTGGTACTGAAAACTTATTTAAGATGAAATTTTTATTTATTTTGTAGAAAGCCGATGTACCACCTGGCCAGCGATTTGAGACTGCTGAAAGAGGAAGTAAGCCACTGATATTATTTGGCAGGTATACTGCCCAAGCTAATGCCACAGCACCACCTAAAGAATGTCCAAGAACTATTGGCTTATTAGCACCGAATGTTTTTGCCACTTGATACAAAAAAATTGCTTGTTCTTTAAGTGTTTCACCTGATTTATTAAATGATTTTGAGTAACCGAGACCAGGTCTATCAATCATAATTACACGGAAATCTTTAGCAAGACTTGGTGCGATTGATAATGTAAAATCTCGGATGTTGCCACTCGAACCGTGAATTAGTACCAGGTCTTCTCCAGTTCCCATAATCATTACATGGGCTATTTTGCCATCGATATTAACTATATCGCCTAAGGGGGGGTGGCTCTTTTGAGCTATTTCAGCTTTGTAGAGAGCCAAGCACCAGGTTAAGCAATATAATATTACTATTACGATTGAAATCGTACTAGGCTCCAATTGCATTTAAATCGTACGGTGTTTTTTGGTAAATTTCGTTTATCCAGTTCCCGTAAAGTAAATGCGCGTGGCTACGCCATCTATTTTTAGGAGATTTATTAGGATCGTTTTCAGGGAAATAGTCCTTTGGAAAAAATATTTCTTTTCCTTCTTCTAAATCACGATCGTACTCTTGTTTGAGAGTATCACTATCATACTCAAAATGGTTAAGTATAAAAAGTGCATTATTCTTTTGATCCTCAATTAAGCAGGGCCCTACTTCAGAACTTGCTAACAAGGTTCTTAGTTGCGCATGTTTGTTTAGGTCGGCTTGTTTGAGTTCTGTCCAACGGCTAACGGGAATAATAAAATCATCTGAAAACCCTCTTAAGTAGGGTGATCCGGGTGCGATGTTATCATGCCTAAAGCAGCCAAATGCTTTTTCATTAAGGTCATATTTTTTTATTCCGTAAAGATGGTAAAGCATAGCCATACCACCCCAGCAGACTCCGAATACCGAGTGAACGTTAGTTTTAGTCCACTCAAATATTTTTATGAGTTCATCCCAGTACGTAACCGTTTCGTATTTAAGGTGTTCTATTGGAGCTCCTGTGATTATCAAGCCATCAAATTTTTCGCCACTTTCTTTGATGTCTTTAAATGATCGATAAAATGCTTCCATATGACTTGCAGCAGTATTTTTTGTATCATGAGTTGTCATTTTTATTAGTGATAGTTCAATTTGTAGCGGAGTTGCCCCAATGACGCGAGCAAACTGATTTTCTGTTTGAATTTTTTTTGGCATTAAGTTCAACAGTCCAAGCCGAAGCGGCCGGATATCTTGGCGGGTAGCATGAAAATCGTCCATGACCATCACACCTTCTTTTTTTAGTACATCGAAGGCGGGTAAATTGGATGGAATTTTTATTGGCATTGTATCGTACTTTTCGACTTGTGAGCAAATTAAATAATTTCAAGAATTTAGTTTTTTGAAAGCGACTTTTCAATTAAAGAATTGAATTGCACAGGAGTTTTAACTTTCTCTATATCTTGAGCGTCAATACTGATACCCCACTTTGCCATTTTTTCATATCTGGGCTGGCGGTGCTGCATTGCTTTTGAGTAAGTCCACCTAATAAATTCATTGGGGTCAACTTTATCGTCAGTCACTTGTTTTGCTTTAAGAAATTCTGCCCATCTTTCAGATAAAAAACTTTTTTCATAGCACATTGGCTTTGGGTTTTTATCAAATCTCTCTATTAAGGCATTGGTGTGATTTTTAGATCCCTTTATCCACACTAATAGCGTATTTTCGAATAAGTGCTTCAAGACGGGGTCATTTGGATTGTCCGGATCAACAACTTCACAAATTGATCCGCCACTATCGCAGATAAAATTGTCATACTGATAAATTTCACTAGACCTTTGAGAAAAGTAACCAGTATCTAGCAATGCTGAAATCTCAGCCTGCCGGTGCTGAGCTTGCCTTTTTTCATATTCAGAAATTGGAATTCCACCGTGTTCAACATTTCCGGGTTTTCCCAAGTAATTTGAAAGAGGTGTCAAGTTATCAAAAGTTATGTTGGATGCTATGTAAATTGAGTCGGTCATAAGAAGTTCATTTAGATGGGGTGTTTTCATAGCTGATAGTTTATAACTATCGGAGATAAATTCGCCCATATATCGAGTGCCAATGCGATAATCTATTGAGTAATGAAACCAATCTCCACTAACTCTCAACATATTAGAAATAAAAGTTTTACCCAAGCCAGACATTCCAAAAAGTAACACTTTTTTCTTTTTTGAATTCCTCCATTCTTGGGGTGTAGAGTACAACATAAACTGAATCCTTGGTTTCCGCCATTTGCTAACGCTTGATTTTATATTGGTCAATTACTATTAGGTTTCACCTGAACTGTTTAATACCATCGAAACATCCCTATAATGCCTGCTGTTGCATAAAATACCTGTAAAAATGCGACGCCCCAATGTTTGTAAAGGTATGCCCATATTCCAATTGCTATTGCTGAAATTAATAGTAATGAAAATGCTATAAACTCATAACCAGTATTTGAAGCAACAAGTAATGAATAAATAATTGCTGTAAGAACTCCGAACCATTCTAATATTTTTTTAATATTAAGTGATTTAATCATTTTATCTCGACTTAAATTTCGTTAAAAAATTGCCTTTTTAAAGGTTTAAAAAATACCGACCAATACCGTAAGAATAAATGAAGAGAAAAATTAGATTAACCCATTTTAATTGGGGCTCTGTTCGCAGCCAAGCACAGTAAATCCAAATCAAACAAAATGGAAAAGATAAAAACATAGTTAGTGGATACCAATCAAAAATAATTGCTATGGCGCTTAATAATCCAAGCAACAAGGTAATATTTTTTAATAATTTTTCAGTTTTTACAGAAATTTTAGAGGGTAATAACAACCTAAAAAACGAATTAACTAAACCATCCATCTATTTTTTATTCTCTAAAGCTTCAATTTTCATAATTATAATGTTCATTTAAAATCAATTATCTATGTCATTTCAACTCAATCACTTTGGCAAAATGTATCATTTAAATACATATATTAAAATTATTTNATAACTAATTCGTAAGTTTTAGTTAATAAGAAATCTTAGNTTATCGTATNGTTAAGAGTATAAGTAGCAAACCGCTAACTGAAATGGCGATACCTGTTCGTATATTATTAAAGAAATTCCATTTCGTTTCAAATTTCAACCGCGCATCAGCTAACGTTTTATCATTCAGCTCTTCAATTTTTACTTTTTGGATCTGGTTATTTAAGGGGATATGGATTGCTATTGTTATACCTTGCACACCTAACAAATAGGCAACACCAATTAGAACTATTAACCAAGTTTCTTTCAGTCCAACAATTAGCAATGAAACCAACACTGTAGTTAATATTGCGANAATAGAGCCTATCCAAGTGAATAAGAATAGCGGCTGTTTATTTTGTATTATGGCGTCTGTCACCTGAAATGCCCTTAAAAAATCTTTATCGTTAAGATTGGATAAGCCGGGCATAACTACAATTGCATATGTAAAAATGAAACCACCGACTAAACTACAAAATAAGATTGAAAAAATTAATGAGATATCCAATAGTTCCATTTTACTTTTGCCTCTATCATTTAACTATGATTACTTTAAAAGCTATCTTCAGAANNTTGAAACTAATGGGTTATTCTGCTCAATAATTCCAGGCCTGATANAANTGATAAAAGAATTTCGGATGGTGCTGGATGCATTAGGNTTTCTCCAAAGTGCATGNAGGNTCGAGAAANGAACTTTANAGTCATACAGGCTTCTAAATGCTAGGTTAATCACTACTCTTGCTGTGACACTGTTGCAAGGAGTGTTGTGCAAATCNTTTATAAAGAAATGCTTTTCTTAGATGGCAACTAGTTCTAATATTAAANTAGATTTTAGGATCAATATTAGTATGTCTAGCTAAAATAGAATGCTATAACGATTTTTATTCTTGTGTTTTTTTATTTATCTAATAAGAAGAAATTNAGTGGTCGGTCACTAGCCCACTATAAAAAAGGCCCAGTCATAAAATTGATTAGGTGCCTGCATGCTAGATAAAACAAATATTTTACTTGATGAAAATGTCTATCTTTTTGATAAGAAAACTGGTGAGAAGTTTNTAAGACAGTCAAATATANCGTTTTGTCAAATACCCCATTATACATTGAAATCAGAAATTTCNGGGAAAACAATTTTGTTATCTGNAGATGGTNTAAAGCGCCGATTTTCCAAAAATCCAAATCCGAGTGGTAAATACATGAGAAAATTTATCCAAAAGTTATCAAAACTAAGATAGTAANTTGATATCAGTTNTATCCAACAATANTTAAGCNACTTNATNAAAANNTGTGAATAATANNCTATAAAATANTGATTTTAAACAGTTATTCCCACTTAATCGAGCCTGAGCAGCAAGTCATTGATATAAAGTAATAAAAATAATTGTATGTAACTATTATGTAACTTTTACAAGATAGTGCTTTTCATAGTGACTTTCTCTTTCTGCCTTCAACATTCCTGCGGTTTCATCAACAAAATTATTTCTATCTTCTCTACTGCCAAAAACCCAAATACAAACACTGTCTTTGCTATGGTAGATAGCCTTCAACTCATCATCTATTTCACATAAATAATGAGGTATATCTACTTGAATACAATACATATTTAATTACTCCCACTCTATAGTACCAGGTGGTTTGGAAGTTATATCGTATGTAACTCTATTTATGCCGCCAACTTCATTGATTAATCGGGTTGCTGTTTCGCTTAAAAATTCATGACTAAAAGGATAATAATCAGCGGTCATCCCGTCTACTGAAGTTACCGCTCTTAGCGTGCACGCGAAATCGTAAGTTCTGCCATCTCCCATAACTCCTACAGTCCGAACGGGTAATATTGCTACAAATGCCTGCCAGATATCATTATAGAGCCCATGTTTGCGGATTTGATCAATATAAACTGCATCTGCCTTACGCAAGATTTCAAGTTTGTTTCTTGTTATATTACCTGGACATCTAATCGCTAAACCTGGACCGGGAAAAGGATGCCGACCAATAAAACTTTCAGGCAATTTTAACTCTCTACCTAATGCCCGGACTTCATCTTTAAAAAGTTCTCTCAATGGTTCGAGTAGTTTTAAACCCATTTTTTCTGGCAAACCACCGACATTATGATGCGATTTTATTGTAACTGAAGGGCCACCCTTAAATGATACACTCTCTATTACGTCTGGATATAGAGTCCCCTGCGCTAAAAATTCAGCATTTTCAATTTTGTTTGCGTACTTTTGAAATACATCAATGAATAATCGCCCAATTATTTTACGTTTAGTTTCAGGGTCAGATTGCCCTTCTAATTCCTTTAAAAATATTTTTGACTCATCTGCGTGGATTAAGGGAATGTTATAATTCTCTTTAAACATTGTTACGACCTCTTCGGCCTCTCCCTGTCGGAGTAAGCCGTGATCAACAAATACGCAGGTCAGTTGATCACCTATAGCTTCATGAATTAGAACAGCAGCAACTGAGCTGTCCACCCCTCCCGACAATCCGCAAATAACTTTTTTAGAGCCAACTTCTTCTCTAATTTTTTTAATTGCGACCTCTCTGTATGCTTCCATTGTCCAATTTTGCTCAATGTCTGCTATTGAGATAAAATTTTCAAATAAAGTCTGACCATTTGGCGTATGATGAACTTCCGGATGAAATTGGACAGCATAAAAATGACGATTTGTATCACCGATTATTGCATATGGAGCATTTGCAGAAAAACCATACACTTCAAAGCCGGGTGCAATACTGCTAACGTGGTCTCCGTGACTCATCCAGACCTGTTCTTTTTGGTCAAGAAACCATCCATTTAGTAAATCTGGCGAATTTTTTCTTTCAACAAAAGCTTTTCCGAATTCAGCCGTTCCTACTCCAGATTTTACTTCACCACCAAGCTGCTGCATCATCACTTGCTGGCCATAGCAAATACCTAATAAGGGCACCCCAATCTCAAAAACAACT
>PAHS01000010.1 GCA_002711145.1 Marinovum sp.
TCGCTGACACTTGGATTACCTCCTAGTTTAACCGCGTGGACAGGTGTTGATGCATTAACACACGCAATTGAAGCATATATCGTGCCTGATTTTCACCCATTATGTGATGGTGCTGCGATCGAAGCACTAAGGCTGATTGGTAAATATTTGGTAACGTCAGTCGAGGAACCGGAGAATCTAGAAGCGCGTGGAGGCATGCTGGTAGGGTCTTGTTTGGCAGGAATTGCATTTTTGAAAGGGCTTGGGTTTGTTCATGCTATCTCTCACATGGTAGGTGCTGAGTACGATACGCAACACGGCTTGACCAACGCAATAGTCTTGCCAGTTGTACTTCGCTATAATCTTCCTTCGTTGGATAAAAAGCGCNATNNTATGGCTGATGCTTTNGGTATNTCTGACAAAACTAGTGATGGNTTTATTGGAGAAATAGAGGCAAAGCTTGATCNGCTGAATATACCTAAATCTTTAGGTGAAATTGGTGTTCCATTTGAGTGTGCAAGTCGAATTTCTGNAAAAGCGATGCTCGACAGTGCTGCCTCCACTAATCCTGTTNNAGGAGATGTTGCTTCAGTAAAGGNGCTTGTTGAAAANTCTATAAAAAAAGCGCGGTAGTTGGTTTTGTTAGAAACGATCGATTGTAAGAAATTGTTCTTTTTTCTTATCCAAGTCCCATAAACCACAATAAGGAGAAGCTGTTTCATTATCAGCTTTCAGCTTAGCAGTTTCTGCACTCGCCGTGTTTTNCCTATGAGATATCTTGTTTGACATCGAATTCATCTCGAATTTATTTAGTACTTGTTTTTCAGAAAGCATTTTAATCTCCGTATATAGAACATATACGTCAGCAAGGCCTATGCCAGATCAAAAAAAGTTATTTAAATCATAGTCATAAATTATACAATGTGGTGATTTGAATAATATGCTTGTCGGAAATCACAATTTTATTGTTGTTTCTCTAGTTTCAACTCTAACAAATTTATCCTTTCTTTTATGTAAAACTGCGAACATGGCTTCTTTTAAGCCATTAGGAAAAGACCGAACTTTTGGTAAGCTGAAAATTTTTTATGCAATTATTATGTTTAGCGTAATAGCTGTGATTTGCAGAAAATTTTTCACTAGCCTTACGCAAGGTTATGGAGAGTTTTTCTTGAAAAGATTAGTCTAGCAACCTAAATCCTGACTGCGAGTCAGTTTTTTGAGTAAAGGTAGGTTAAATATAAGACAGTTTTTATAGTGCCTATAAATTAAAAGTTGTAATTAATTTTTATTCTCAGTCGATTAAAAATTAATCTGGCTTAATTTTACTGAATTGCCGTTTATTGCCTGAGTTATCATGTGAACACTAGCTTTGTAAAAGGCCAACAATCTGATTTTGGAGTAATTATGAATTTATTTAAGTCGTCTTATGGAGAAACGCTGCTTAGTAATCGTCTCATTGCTGTTTTCTTTTTATTGATCATCACAATTGGCATGTCATTTGGCGCCAAAAACCTGTATTTTGATAATGACTACCGAGCATTTTTTGGCGAAACCAACCCTCAACTGGATGCTTTNGAAAGACTGCAAAAGACTTATACAAAAATCGATAATGTACAGTTTGCATTTGAACCNAAGGCCGGAAGTGANGCAAGTTCTNTGCAGATCCTTNCGGCNGTCGAAGAGTTAACAGAGCTNGCATGGCAAATNCCNTANTCNCTTAGAGTTGATAGTATATCAAACTATCAGCACACTGAGGTNGANGATGATGATTTAATTGTTGAGGATTTGTACTCCTACGCCGATGAGTTGGAGCAATCAGAATTAGATAATGTCAAAAACATCGTTACCACCGAGCCCTCAATTATTGGTCGCTTGCACGATCCAGACCATAAATCTACTGCTGTCACTGTTACAGTCCAGTTGCCTGGTGAGAACCCAACAGAGGTTGTGGAGGTCGTAGAAGCCGCAAGAAACATCAAAGCTGAAATTTTAAAAAAACATGATGTAAATATTAGACTTGGTGGCATAGCCATGTTTAACAACGCTTTTTTTGAGGCTTCTGAAAGTGACATGACAACTTTGATGCCAGCCATGTATTTGGTTATTCTCATAGTTACATTTTTACTAATAAGATCGGTCTATGCTACTGCGATGGTAATTCTAATTATTATNCCCAGTATTACATTCGCAATGGGTTTCGGTGGGTGGATTGGTGTTGGATTAACACCACCCTCTGCAAGTGCCCCGACCATCATAACCACACTTGCAGTCGCTGACTCGATACATTTTTTGGTCACAATGTTTAATCGCATGAGGGCCGGTCTTAGCCAGCGACAGGCAATAATTTATAGTTTAAGCGTAAATGGAAAGCCGATATTCCTGACTTCCATCACCACAGCTGTCGGTTTTTTATCTTTGAACTTTTCGGACTCACCTCCTTTCCATGATCTGGGAAATATTACCGCTGCTGGCGTAATGGCTGCTTGGTTGTTTTCGATTGTGTTGCTTCCAATTCTCATGAGTTTGGTAACTGTGAAGCCTAGAGAAACTCTGGGTTTTTTGAATAAACATATGGAAAATCTGGGAAAGTTTATTGCTTCAAAATACAAGGCAGTTCTTGCCTTGTCGGTCGTTGCATCGGTGCTAATTACTTCTGCGATCACTCGAAACGAAATTAATGATGATTTTCTGAAATATTTTGATGAAGATATTACCTTTCGGTCTGATACAGATTGGATAAGTAAAAACCTAACTGGTTTGAATCAAATTCAATTTGATATGCAGTCGAAAAAACCAAATGGCATCAGTGATCCTGACTTTTTAACGAAACTGGAGGCTTTTTCTCAGTGGTCAAGAAACCAGGATGTGGTTACTAATGTGCAAAGTATTACAGATGTATTTAAGCGTCTTAATCGTGACTTAAACGGTGGCGATACAAATTTTTACAAAGTTCCAGAAAGTCGAGAGCTTGCAGCTCAATACCTTCTTTTGTATGAGTTGTCGCTGCCTTTTGGCTTAGATCTAAATAACCAAATCGATATTGATAAGTCGTCTACTCAAGTTATTGTTACGATTGAAGATCTAACTACAAACGAAATCAAGGCATGGATTAAAGAGGCAGAAACTTTTTTAACTGAGGAGTTAGGCATGGATGCCGTTGCGGCAGGGCCAACAGTTATGTTTTCGTATATCGCAGAAAGGAATATCCAGGGTATGCTCTGGGGCACGCTTTATGCTGTACTTATTATTTCTGGAATAATTCTCATTGCACTTAGAGACGTCAGGCTTGGATTACTAAGTTTGGTACCAAATATACTTCCTGCCGCTCTAGCATTTGGGGTGTGGGGTATGTTTGTTGGTCAGGTTAATATGGCGGTCGCCGTGGTGACTGGAATGGCTTTAGGCGTTATTGTCGATGATAGCGTGCATTTTTTAACAAAATACCAGCTTGCTCGGAAAAACGACAACTTATCTGCTGAGAAAGCGGTTGTTTCGGCTTTCGGTGGGGTAGGAACAGCTTTGCTAGTCACCACCGTTATACTAGTTGCGGGNTTTGCTATCTTAGCTCAGTCAAGTTTTGGTTTAAATAGCGCTATGGCTAGTTTGACTGCTATTTCTCTATTTATGGCATTAATAGCCGATTTAACCATTTTACCTTCTTTACTGATACTATTGGATAGAAAAATGAGTAAACAGGAACCTCAGTCAAATATTGTAGCTGCTTAACTAATATATAGGATTATCTAATGAAATTTATACAAATACTATGCGCCTTAACATTTCCTATTATTTTAGCCACAGATCTTAATGCGTCTGATGGAAGAGGGTTGGAAATCGCAGCAGAAGCGGATAACAGAGATATTGGATTTGGTGATACTATTTCTACGATGACTATGACCCTTTATGACCAATACGGAAATACGACATCGCGGAAGATCAGAAACAAAACATTGGAGGGAACAGACCAGGGCGACCTTTCTCTAGTTATTTTTGATACTCCTGCAGACGTAAAGGGAACAGCCTTTTTATCGCACACCAAGAAAGCAGGATCAGATGACCAGTGGTTATATTTACCTGCCTTGAAGCGTGTAAAGCGAATTGCCTCCTCTAACCAGGCTGGGCCCTTCATGGGTAGTGAATTTGCCTATGAAGATATTTCAAGCCAGGAGCTTGAAAANTATACCTATAAATATTTACGAAATGAAGATTATGGCGGGCTAGATTGTTTCGTGGTCGAATATGATCCAGTTGATCGAAAGAGCGGTTATTCGAAGCAAATTGTTTGGATTGACTCCAAAGAGTATCGCTCGCACAAAATTGAGTTTTATGATCGCAAAGAAAGCTTACTCAAAACGTTAGTCTATACTGGTTACACTAAATATAATGATAAATTTTGGCGAGCGGATGTGTTTGAGATGCAAAATCATCAAACTGGTAAAAAAACTATTTTGAATTTTGAAGNTTGGGAATTTCAAACAGGTTTGAGCGCAAAAGACTTTAATAAGAAATCACTAAAAAAAGTTCGTTAATGCAAANCCNAAGTAAAACAGTATGTTTATGTCTAGTATTAGCCACTCAATTAAATGCAGAGGCGACTGGGTCGCTAGAAATTACAGGATCTTATTTCCCAAAGTCTGAAGGTGAAAGTTTTGGCACAAATATTACAGCTGAGGCTAAGGTAGTTGGATATGAAGATTTATCCGAANTTCAACTCGAATATGAGCTTATAATTAGAAAAAGCCTAAATGATGGTGGAATGGATATAATAGAACCACGCCAGTTGGTTCTTTCNAAGACTTTTGGAGAAATAGATGCTTATTTTGGCTATAGGCATACATTTTGGGGAGTTGCTGAAAGTAGAAACATTGTTGATTTGATAAACCAACAAGATATGGCAGCAGGTATTTCTCCAGATAATAAACTTGGTGCACCGTCTATATCTTTTGAGACATATTTAGGGTCTGGAGATTTTCAATATTGGTATATGCCACGATTTCGTGAACGCACTTTTAATGAAAAAGATGCTCATCCTGGATTTGGTCTTCCAGTTTTTCCTGCAGAGTTTGCACACTCAAAAGGGGTGGAAGCTATTGATCAAGCTTTAAGATATGGTAATTCGAGTGGAGACGTCGACTTTGCATTCAGCCTATTTGATGGAACTGCAAGAGAACCTTTTATTGTTGTTGACAGCGCNGAACGAGGTATTGTTCCATTTTATGAGCGAATGCGGTCAGTCGGTTTGGAACTGCAATATACCGGGGAATCTATCCTATACAAATTAGAAGGTTTGACTGGAGCCCAAGGTGACNAGAATTTTAATGCAGCAGTTCTTGGTGCAGAGAGAACAGTNTATTCAATTCTTGATACNCCATGGGATATGGGCTTAATAGTTGAATATCAATATGATGATAGGGTTCAGGCGCAAATAGAACGACTGTTTGTATCTGGAGTACGATTAACTTCCAACGATGAATTCGANACTAGTCTTCTTGTTTTGTATACTGTTGATGACGATCTGAGCCAGTCCATATTTGGTTTGGAGGCCTCACGACGGCTAAGGAACGGAATGACGTTAGGTTTCAATTACTTACTTTATCAGTCTGACGAACAGCAGCTGCCATTATATTCGCTNATAGATGATAGTGAATTGAGCCTAACTCTCGGTTATTACTTTTAGAATTTGCCATAAACATTTCGTAAATAAATATTGTTTTTCATAAGCCAGCTAAAGCAATCCAACGATGTGTAGGAGCATCAGTCTATGGGGCGATAGGTCCGATGACTTTAAAAGCTGTTGCAGATCACAATCCAGAAGAGATCATAAACTATGTCAACGATGNCAGGCAGAAGTATTACGAAAGCCTAAGTACATTTGATGCCTTTGGGTGAGGGTGGTCAGCAAGAAATAAATCTACTTTGAAGGCTGCTTNGGAATTGTCAAAACCGTTCTAGTAGCCCATTTCTTCCTATCAAATCCACCTTCTTACATTCTTTTTGTACTCTCCATATTCCTCACCAAAAATTTTCANAAGTGCTTCCTCTTCAGGAATGATTTGTAAAATATTAATAAGAAAAATAAATACAATATTTATAATTATACCTAACCAATTTCCAAACCAAATTGTTGAAGCGATAGTTAATAATAGCAACCCTAGGTACATTGGGTTTCTTGAATACCGATACATACCTTCAGTTACTAGCGCAGTAGAATCGTAAGGCTTTAAAGGGGAAATAGTTGTTTTGAATTTCGCAAACAATTTAAAAGAAGGTAACGCGCATNCGAAACCCAAAATAAGAACCAAAATACTCAATGAGCCTTGATAATTAAATGTGGTTGGTACAATAAATAAAGAAGAGAGATAAATTAAACCTATCATTACTAACGCTAGAATAGGAGGCGGTATNTTTGTNTTCATTTCAATATTCCTTTTCGTGATTTGCAGTGGGAAGACACTAATTGAGCTTGGGAAGACAAAAAACACCTTTTAATAATATTTCTGCATANTGCAAATGAGTCACACAAAAATACGCTNAAAAGTGGGAAGACAGAGCAAATTTTAGAGATTCATGTGGGAAGACAGTTGGGAAGNCACATTCTAAAATATGAATGTTGACATTTTTTTGATAAAAAAATCGTTTANTTTTAAAGGTTTATTGGAGCGGGCGAAGAGATTCGAACTCTCGACATTTACCTTGGCAAGGTAACGCTCTACCCCTGAGCTACGCCCGCATCCTTAAGTATCTCGGTGTTTATAAAGATCCGTTTGTAACCGCAAGCATAAAATGAATTCCTTTATAAATATGTATTCATATATGGAAAACCCTTTACTCCAACTCCAAGATTAAATCTTTGGCGTCAATTTGCGTCGCAGCTTTAACATGAACAGACTTTATTTTTGCGTCCCGCTCAACATGTATACCAGTTTCCATTTTCATAGCTTCAATTGTCAATAGAAGGTCACCCTTTTTGACCGTCTGCCCTTCAATTACACTTACTGTCGAAATCACACCAGGCATTGGGGCTCCGATGTGGTTTGAATTACCAGGATCCGCTTTTGGTCGTGATGTTGTTTCAGAAGTTACTAATCTATTTGGAACCCTAATTACTCTTGGTTGTCCATTGAGTTCGAAAAAAACTTTGACTTCGCCATTTTCATCAGTCTCGCCTATCGCTTGCATTCTGATTTCTAATGTTTTCCCAGGGTCGATCTCCAAACTTATTTCATCGCCTGAGTTCATGCCATAGAAAAAAGTTTTTGTTGGTAGAGTTCTTACTGGGCCATACGTAAGATGTCGTTCCATNTAGTCTAAGAAAACTTTTGGATACATTAAGTACCCATTTAAGTCTTCATCATCGATTTTCATGCCATCAAGTTTTTCAGAAAGCTCTTGTCGTGTTTTTTCAAGATCTATTGGATCTAGATTTTTACCTGGCCGATCTAAATTTGGTTTTTCCCCTTTCAGGGCTTTTGTAACTATGTGTTTTGGAAAGCCCCCAGGCGGTTGTCCNAGGTTTCCTTTGAGCATATCCACAACACTTTCAGGGAACGCGACGTCGGTATTTGGATTTTCGACATCTTCACGGTTTAGATTTTGAGCAACCATCATTAGGGCCATGTCTCCTACCACTTTTGANGATGGNGTCACCTTNACNATATCACCNAACATTTGGTTAACGTCCGCATANGTCTCGGCAATATCATGCCANTTTTCTTCCATGCCCATTGATCGNGCTTGAGCNTTTAAGTTTGTNAATTGCCCNCCNGGCATTTCATGTAAATAAACNTCTGANGCTGGTGANGATANNCCNCTTTCAAAAGCGGCATACTGAGCTCTTACTTGCCCCCAATAATCGCTNATTTCTCGCAAATTCTCGATATNTATTCCAGTATCTCGCTCAGAGTTATGNAGGGCTTCAACGATCGAACCCATACAAGGTTGTGANGTTCCACCCGAAAATGCNTCCATCGCNGTATCAACTACATCTACGCCAGCGTCTGCTGCNGCTAGGATGGTAGCNCCTGCAATGCCNGANGTGTCGTGAGTATGAAAATGAATTGGCAATCCNACTTCTTCTTTNAGNGCNTTNACNAGTTGNCGCGCAGCAGCCGGCTTCAATAGACCCGCCATATCCTTCAGACCAAGAAAATGCGCACCTGCTTTCTGAAGATCTTTAGCCATGTTCACATANTANTTTAAATTATACTTAGATCGNTCTGGATTTAAAATATCTCCAGTATAGCATATTGTGCCNTCGCAAATTTTNCCACTTTCNAANACAGCATCCATNGCAATCCGCATGTTNTCAACCCAATTAAGGCTGTCGAAAACACGAAATACGTCGATACCTTTTGATGCTTCCGCTACAAATGCCTGCACAACATTATCNGGNTAATTTGTGTAGCCAACACCATTTGATGCGCGTAATAACATTTGCGTCATAAGGTTTGGCATTTGAGCTCGTATATCTCTTAAACGCTGCCATGGGCATTCTTGCAGAAACCTGTAAGCAACATCGAACGTTGCGCCGCCCCAGCATTCAATAGAGAAAAGTGATGATAAATTTGATGCATAAGCTGGTGCAACTCTTATCATATCCACCGAGCGCATTCTTGTTGCGAGTAACGACTGGTGACCATCGCGCATTGTTGTATCAGTTAATAGCAGTTGTCTTTGTTTCAAAACCCAATCTGCCACCGCTCCAGGACCTTTTTGCTCCAATAAATTTCGGGTTCCATAGCTCATTTCACCAACTGGATTAGGAGAGATTGGAGTTGGAGTATCGAAATTTGGTAGGGGTCTGTCTTTAGTTTCCGGATGACCATTTACGCTTACATCTGCTATATATGTCAGCACCTTCGTTCCTCTATCTCTTCGTTTGTCAAAATCAAAGAGATCTGGGGTCGTGTCAATAAATTTAGTGGTATATTCATTTGATAAAAATATCTTGTGTTTCAGCAAGTTTTCTACAAAAGCTATATTTGTGGAAACACCTCTAATCCTAAACTCCCTCAATGCACGATCCATTCGAGCGATAGCCTTGCCTGGTGTGGGTGCCCATGCTGTTACTTTTACCAACAAAGAGTCATAAAATCGCGTAATTACGCCGCCAGCATATGCAGTACCTCCATCAAGCCTAATTCCCATACCGGTAGCAGATCGGAATGCAGTTATACGGCCATAATCTGGAATAAAATTATTCTGAGGGTCTTCAGTAGTTATTCGCGTTTGCAAAGCATGTCCATTTAATGTCACTTCACTTTGGTTCGCCTTACCAGTTGCTTCATTTATTGTTTTGCCTTCTGCAATAAGTATTTGAGCTTGTACAATATCTATTCCAGTTACTTCTTCAGTCACTGTGTGCTCTACTTGTACTCTTGGATTTACCTCAATAAAATAAAATTCTTCCGTATCCATATCCATTAGGAATTCAACAGTACCAGCACACTCATAATTAACGTGTGCACAGATCCTTCTACCTAAATCACACAGGGTCTCGCGCTGCTTTTGTGTTAAATAAGGTGCAGGCGCCCGCTCAACTACCTTTTGGTTTCTTCGCTGTACTGAGCAATCTCGTTCCCAAAGATGATAAATTTCGCCATGCTTATCACCAAGAATTTGTACTTCTACGTGGCGAGCACGGATAATCATTTTTTCTAGATAACCCTCACCATTTCCAAAGGCTGACTCCGCCTCCCTACGTCCCTCTAGAACTTTATCTTCTAGCTCATCTGGGTGTTCGATTGGACGCATTCCCCGACCACCGCCGCCCCATGAAGCTTTAAGCATTAATGGATAACCAATTTCAGCGGCTTGAGATTTGATGGCTGACATGTCATCCCCCAAGACTTCCGTGGCTGGAATTACTGGCACATCTGCTTCTATTGCNACTCTTCTTGCACTGGCTTTATCACCTAATGCTCTCATTGTTACGGCTTTTGGCCCGATGAATACGATTCCGTTCTTTTCGCAAGCATCTACCAAGTCTGGGTTTTCAGAAAGTAAACCGTANCCTGGNTGAATTGCATCNGCTCCNCTATCTCGCGCCACGCGTATAATTTCATCGATTGAAAGATAAGCGGCCACNGGTCCCATTCCATGGCCAATTCTATAGGCTTCNTCTGCCTTAAACCTATGCAACCCTAGCTTATCTTCTTCTGCAAATACGGCTACTGTTTTTTTGCCCATTTCATTTGCTGCACGCATTATACGGATCGCAATCTCTCCNCGGTTAGCTATGAGAATCTTGTTAAAGTCAGGCATTGGAAAATCCTTGCGTTTTTATTTTGACAAAATGCACAGTNCTTCTTTTGCGTTGCAGAACAAAAAAAAAGTGTCAATACATTTTAAATGCTTTTTTTACAAATTAAGTAAATAAGTAAACTATTTATATATTTGATTACCTACAAATTTTGTTAATTCTTACTAGCGCCGATTGCAGTGCATTTTTTGTCTCNAATAGTAATCGAAAACCTCTCAAGAACAAATTATGAACATATCTTTTCAAATTAAAAATATATGTCTAAAAGGTTTCTATGAGCCAGAACTCGAACAATTTAAAAAATCCTGTAAGCAAACTTTCAGTTCGTGCGATGAAGGCGAGGTCNGAGCCGTATTTAAATGAATTAAACGAAGCCCAGAGAATTGCAGTCGAGGCACTAGAGGGGCCAGTTTTAATGTTGGCCGGTGCAGGAACTGGCAAAACAAAAGCTTTGACGGCAAGAATTGTACACCTATTAAATACTGGAAGCGCCAGACCAAATGAAATTTTGGCAGTGACTTTTACCAATAAAGCTGCTTTGGAAATGAAAAATCGAGTTGCAAGCACATTGGGGCAAGTTGTTGAGGGAATGCCATGGCTTGGTACGTTTCATTCGGTTTGTGTAAAGCTTTTACGCCGACACGCTGAGCTGGTTGACTTAAAGAACAACTTTACCATACTGGATACTGATGATCAGTTGAGACTTTTGAAGCAGTTAATTAAGGCTGCTGACATAGACGAGAAACGTTGGCCAGCGCGACATTTAGCAAGCTTAATTGATAGGTGGAAAAATAGAGGGTGGTTGCCGGAGACCGTACCAGCCTCAGAAGCGACTGCCTTCGATAATATAGGCACTGAGTTGTACTCCCAGTATCAACAAAGGTTGCGAGATTTTAATGCTGTTGATTTTGGCGATTTAATTTTACTTGTTGTTGTGCTTTTTCAGAAAAATACTGAGGTTCTCTCGAAGTATCAGAGTTGGTTCAAGTATATTCTTGTTGACGAATATCAAGATACCAATGTTGCACAGTATTTATGGCTTAGATTATTAGCACAAAACCACAAAAACATATGTTGTGTTGGCGATGACGATCAATCTATTTATGGATGGCGTGGTGCTGAGGTAGGGAATATTCTTAGGTTTGATAAAGACTTTGTTGGCGCAAAAATCGTGCGTTTGGAGCAGAATTATCGATCAACTCCGCATATTTTAGCAACCGCAAGTGCTGTAATTGCAGGAAATAAGGACCGTCTCGGTAAAAACCTTTGGACTGAAAATGAAGAGGGAGAAAAAGTTCGATTAATTGGTCATTGGGATGGAGAAGAAGAGGCTCGATGGATCGGTGAAGAAATAGAGTCCATCCAGATGGCAAATAGAAACTATGCAATCGATGGTCTTGACGAAATTGCTATCTTAGTGCGCGCCAGTCATCAAATGCGTGCTTTTGAAGACAGATTTTTAACTATAGGTTTACCATATAGAGTGATTGGCGGCCCAAGATTTTATGAACGTATGGAAATTCGTGACGCAATGGCTTATTTTCGATTAAGCTTGAGCTTAAACGATGATTTGGCCTTTGAACGAATTGTTAATACTCCAAAAAGAGGAATTGGAGAAAAGGCCCAACAGAAAATTCAGCAGATGGCCAGAGATAAGCGAATATCATTGGCTAGGGGCGCCCGCTTGTTGTTAGATGCGGGGGGCTTGTCAGGTAAAGCTAGTATTCAACTCGATTTGCTTTTGAAAAACCTTGATCGTTGGGGGGCATTGATATCTCAGGAAGATGTTGCTCATGTCGAATTGGCTGGGCAGATCCTTGATGAAAGTGGCTATACGGAAATGTGGCAAAATGATAAAACACCGGAAGCCGCGGGTCGCCTAGAAAATCTCAAAGAACTTGTAAAAGCATTGGAAGAGTTCGAAAATTTACAAGGATTCCTGGAGCATATAAGTCTTATCATGGAAAACGAAAGTGAAGAATTTGAGCAGAAAGTGTCTTTGATGACCCTGCATGCGGCCAAAGGTCTTGAGTTTCCAGTTGTATTTTTACCCGGTTGGGAAGATGGCCTTTTCCCTTCTCAGAGGAGTATGGATGAAAGTGGGGTAACTGGTTTAGAGGAAGAAAGAAGGTTGGCTTATGTTGGAATAACGAGATCTGAGCAAGCATGCTACATTTCTTTTGCTGGTAATCGTCGCGTTTTTGGGCAGTGGCAATCATCCATGCCATCACGTTTCATAGATGAGTTGCCAGAGAAGCATGTTGAAGTTCTTACGGCGTCAGGAATTTATAGCGATACTTCTGACTTTACTATTCATTCCTCAAATTTAGAAACTGACGCTTTTCAAGCCGATGGGTATGATAGTCCTGGATGGAGAAGGTTGCAGAATAATAAAAAACAGGCGACTTTATCACAGCCAGCCGAAAGTAGAACTATACTTATTAATAGCAACTCTGAGTCAATTTATAACATTGGTGAGCGAGTATTTCATCAAAAATTTGGTTATGGTCAAGTAGCCAGTATAGAAGGTGACAAGTTGCTAATTGAGTTTGATAAAGCTGGATTAAAAAAAGTTGTTTCAAATTTTATTTGTAAGCCTGACGAAATACCATTTTAAGTGCTAAAATAACTACAATAGTTTAAAATTACTCGGCAGATTTTATACGTAGCAGAATTAATTTTTATGGGAATAGATGGTATTCCTATGCAATTAAGTACTTAATTTGCAAAAAATCTACATTTTTTCGGAAACAAAGCTTTAAATAGATATTTTTTAAAGAATGTTAGGTTATACATATTGTGTATGTTTTTATAATAATATCTATATATAGTAACCATCAGAACGTTATATTCAATTTTTGAAAATTTGTGCACTAAATTCCCATAAAATCCCATTTTTTTCTTGCATTAGGCAGATTGCTAGTGCACAAATACATTCATGATGATTAGGGATTAATAAGGGACGCTAAGATCCTAAAGTGAAAGTCAGGTTTCATACAGGCCCCAATTTCATCAAAATAGTTGGAGCGCAGACACATTCCCCCCAGATGTCGCGCTTTGACGTAGCCTGAAGTGGTCGGGCACGAATTCGGCGGATTGGGCAGTGGCAGTAGCCCAGTCCGTCTTTTCGTTTCTTGCTCATAAAACAGTATTAGTTGGGTGATTGAAGTTGGTTCGAAGATTCAGAGGTGAAGGACTCAATAAGGTTGACAGTAAGGGTAGGGTTTCCATCCCTGCTCTGTTTCGGCGCGTAATTGAGGTATGTGATCCGGCATGGACGGAAGGACTTCACCCTGAGCTCGTTATTGTTTACGGTGACAACAGAAAAAAGTTTCTTGAGTGCTACACGATTGACGCAATTGATGAAGTCGATGAAAAAATCAATGACTTGCCTCGGGGGTCAATTCAGCGGAAAATGCTTGAGAGGCTATTCCATGGCCAGAGCTTTCCGACCTCGGTAGATGATACTGGCAGGTTAGTTATTCCTCAGAGGTTAAGAGAAAAAATAGGAATTAAGGCCGAAGCGTATTTTATTGCTTCCGGTGATACATTTCAAATATGGAGCCCAGAAACCTTTCAGCAGGATCAGGAAAAGACTAACGCTTGGTTACAGTCTTTGCCAGAAGACTTTGATCCTCTGATCTATTTAGACGCTTCGGACCGTAAAATTGATGAGTAATATGCAGTTTTCTGTTTCTAACTCACCGCATACCCCTGTTCTAATTGACTCTATCATAAGTTTGATTTCGCCAGTAACAGGCTGCTGGCTAGATGGTACTTTTGGTGCTGGTGGGTATACTCGGGCGCTGCTTGAGGCAGGGGCTGAGAACGTAATTTCAATAGATAGGGATCCTAGTGTTTTTGAGCTAGCAAAGAAGTGGACAAGCAGCTACGCAAACAGAATTCAATTGCANAACGATAAATTCTCTAATTTAGGTGCCTATGGCTCNAATCTAGACGGNATAGTGCTGGATTTGGGNCTTTCCTCAATGCAAATAGATGAGGCTGCTCGTGGNTTTTCNTTTATGAAAGATGGNCCCTTGGATATGCGAATGTCTGGANGCGGTGNAAGTGCTGCTGANCTGATAAATAATTTAACTGAAAGTGATATAGCAAATATGCTGTATTTTTTTGGTGAGGAAAGAGCNAGNCGTCGCATTGCAAAAGCCATTGTTACNAGNCGGGNTGAGAAANCTTTTACTTCTACGCTGGATCTATCCAGTGTAATTGAGGATTGTTTGCCAAGAAAAAAGCCTGGCAAAAGTCATCCTGCAACGCGATCATTTCAGGCNCTCCGAATAGCGACTAATGATGAATTCACNGAGCTNTACACAGCNTTATTTGCCGCAGAGAAAGCACTTTGTTTTGGAGGCATATTAGCAATAGTNACCTTCCANTCNTTAGAGGANAGGATCGTAAAACGTTTTTTTCANCTTCGNAGTGGNTCAGCAGGAAATTCCAACAGATATGCGCCAGAATTAAAAACTGAAGAAAAGCATTTTGAAATCGTCAATCGGAAGGCAATTATTCCTCCAGATCAAGAAATTTTGAAAAACCCCAGGTCAAGATCGGCAAAACTCAGGATGGCGAAAAGATTGAGTTCTGAGCCAGGGCCAAATCTTTTGCCGGGTCAACTTGGTGTTCCATTACTTGAAGGAAAGTATAATGCGTAACTTTTTCTATATCATCACATTTGGTTTGGTTATTACACTCGCATATTGGGCTTATCAGGAGAATGTAAAAACCCAGACCGCTATGAAAAAATCAGAGGAGTTGCAAACGGAACTTGGCAAAGCTAGAGCAAAATTGGCTGTGCTTAAAGCGGAGTGGGCATATTTAAATAGACCTGAGCGTCTTATTCATCTAACAAACCTCGGCTTTGATCAATTAAAATTAGGCCCAATTAGAGCGTCAAATTTTGAGGAGTTTAGCCGTTTAAACATCAGAACAAATAATATTAAGTGGAGTTCTAGTTTTAATCCACAGCTATCTCAATCTGAAGTCAGGTTATACAACAATGATTAATTCAAGTGGCCGAATACCTCTGCGGCCACTTGGTAAGGTGCTTGCGGCCAGACAAAGGGGCGAAACCACTGATGCCATTGAGCAAGAGAATACGAGACAACGTAACCATGAGATTGATAGCCGTGAGCATATAAAGGCAAAAAGCCGTCTGGTAGTGCTTGCTGCAGTTTTTTTCTGTCTTTATAGCGTATTGGTCATTCGAATGGGGCACCTGGCAGCCTCTGATCCTCAAGAGACTCAAATTCAGTCAATAGGCTCATCAATAATTGCCCAAAGAGCAAATATTATCGACAGGCGTGGACGAATTTTAGCTACAAATCTGGACACTCATTCGCTCTATGCCGAAACTGCTCATTTAACAGATCCCAGAAAAGCAGCAGATGGGCTTGTAAAAATTTTCCCAGATCTGGAGGCAGATAAGCTCTACAAAGACTTTACGGGTAAAAGAAAGTTTCTCTGGATTAAAAAACGCATTAGTCCAGAGGCCTATCAAGCGGTTCATGATTTAGGAGATCCAGGATTGCGATTTGGCCCACGAGAAATGCGACTTTATCCAAATGGAAGATTGGCTGCTCATATTCTTGGCGGTGCGAGCTTTGGGCGAGAGGGAGTGCACTCTGCTGAGGTGATTGGAGTTGCTGGTGTAGAAAAAACATTTGACGAAAGATTGAGGAAACCATCAATATCAGTCGATCCTCTTAAGCTTTCCATCGACTTGTCCGTGCAGGCAGCTGTGGAAAGCGTGTTGGGTAGTGGAATGTCTCTTCTTAATGCCAAGGGAGCTGCTGCTATTTTGATGAATGTTAATAATGGGGAAATAATTTCTTTGGCATCACTCCCTGACTTCGATCCTAATCATAGGCCGAAATTACCGTCTACTGGTGATCCAGCAAATAGCCCATTATTTAACAGGGCAATCCAAGGCGTATATGAATTGGGGTCTACATTCAAAATTTTTGCAATAGCTCAGGCACTTGAGCTTAAACTAGTCTCTCCTGAAACTATGATTAATGTAAGTGGTCCGCTCAGATGGGGTAAATTTAAGATAAGAGATTTCCATAATTACGGATCTGAATTGCCAGTCAAAAAGGTAATTTCTAAATCTTCAAATATTGGAACTGCTCGAATTGCTCAAGAAATAGGCTCTATTGAACAGCAAAAATTTTTAAAATCATTAGGATTTTTTGATATCGTACCTCTAGAAATGGTAGAAGCGTCTGGAGGCAAGCCACTGCTTCCCAAAAACTGGTCTGAATTGTCAACAATGACTATTTCTTATGGACACGGTTTGTCAGCTACACCTCTCCATTTAGCCGCCGCTTATGCTNCGATAGGCAATGGTGGTTACANGGTGACCCCAACACTTCANATACAGGAAAACCAGAAATATGGNGANAGGGTCATTTCTGAAGCAGTCTCNAAGCAAGCNCTTTCTATGTTANGAAGCGTTGTTACAGACGGTACTGCCACAATGGCGGAGGTGCCNGGTTATCCAGTGGCTGGTAAAACTGGTACTGCTGATAAGCCAAGCCCTACNGGGAGATANTATGACGANAANGTCATAACAAATTTTGCAGCATTGTTTCCAGCAGGTNACCCCAAGTACGTTTTGGTTGTAACNATGGATGANCCTGAAGATACGACTGGGGAAGAAGCTAGGCGTACTGCTGGATGGACAGCCGTACCNGTGGCNGCAGAAATAATTACTAGAATAGCGCCACTANTGGGATTGAGGCCTGANAATAATCAAGATCCNTTATTTAAAGTTTTGCCTGCAAAAATGAACTAAGGTAATCGTATCATAATCGAACTAAAAGCATGTATTTTCTATGAAGTTGCAAAAAAAAACATTGTCCGATTTAGGTCTTACTCCTCAAAGCGGTGAAAACATTACTGTCAATGGACTTACCCATGATAGCAGAAAAGTGCGTAAGGGCTTCCTGTTCGCGGCACTGCCTGGCTTAAATTCGCATGGTATTAGTTTTGCGCCTTCCGCAATTCAAGCTGGTGCTTGTGCCATTCTTACCGATAAAAGAGGGTATTCCAATTATTTAAGCACTTCAAAGTCGATAGATGTTGTTTTTATTGTGGTAGAAAAGCCACGAGAAACCTTAGCCCGCTGTGCTGCACTTTGGTTTGATAAACAGCCTTCTAACATAGTTGCAGTTACAGGTACGAATGGTAAGACATCTGTGTCTAGTTTCTGTCAGCAAATTTGGAATAATTTAGATATAAAGGCTGTAAGTATCGGAACCACTGGAGTTATCGGATCTTGGACGCACCCTTTAAAGCACACAACGCCTGACGCATTGGAAATGCATGAGTTGCTAGCAACATTAAAATCGAATGGTATAGAACATGTTGCGTTGGAAGCATCAAGCCACGGCCTTCATCAAAGCCGTTTAGATGGTGTTCAGTTTTCTGGAGCAGGATTTACTAATTTTTCTCAAGATCATTTGGATTATCATAACTCTCTTGATGAGTATTTTGAGGCTAAAGCATTATTATTTCGACAGCTTCTTCCAAGTGATAAGACTGCCGTAATTAATGTAGACGACAAAAGAATAAAAGTATTTGGGGAAGAACTCAAAGCAATAGGTCATTCAGTTGTCACTTTGGGAGTATCCGGGGAGCCAAATATTAAATTAAAAAAACAAAGCTTTGATAGTTCTGGTCAGAATGTTTTCTTTGAATATGACGGAAGACTTTATCAAAAAAGATTTAATTTAATAGGTGGTTTCCAAGCTCAAAATGTCCTTATGGCCGCTGCATTGGTTATTTCTCTTGGTTCAGATCCGCAAGATGTTTTCAGTGTCCTTCATAATTTATTAACAGTTAAAGGGCGTATGGAACTTGCTGCCTCAAGAGCAAATGGCGCAAATGTTTTTGTAGATTACGCCCATACTCCTGACGCAATAGCGACAGCAATTACTTCACTCAGACCGCACGTATTTGGAAGGATAATAGCAGTTATAGGGGCAGGTGGAGATCGGGACCAGTCTAAAAGGCCTCTTATGGGACTTGCAGCCTCTAAAAACGCTGATGTAGTGATCGTTACGGATGATAATCCTAGAAGCGAAGATCCAGCAAAAATTCGGCAAATGATAATAAAGGGCATTGGTCCGGGCATAAGTCATGAATGCGGGGATAGGGCGGAAGCAATTCTGAGAGCAGTTGATATGCTAGATGTGGGTGACGCTTTGTTGATATGTGGAAAAGGACATGAAACTGGACAAGTAATAGGCGAGGATGTTCTTCCCTTTGATGATGCCGAGCAAGCATCGATATCTGTTGAAGCATTAGATGGAGTAGTATGATGCTTTGGTCACAAACTGATTTAGTTGAAGCTACAGCAGGTGATTTATTGGGTGAATGGGGGAATGGTGGTGTTGCAGGAGTTTCTATAGATAGCAGATCAATTAAAACGGACGAATTATTTGTTGCGATAAAGGCAGCACGTGATGGTCATAGTTTTATCAATGACGCTATAAATTTGGGGGCGAAGGCGGCTATGGTTGATCATATTCCATCAAGTATATCTTCGAGCACTCCTTTACTTTTGGTTCCCTGTGTTCAGGAAGCACTTGATGGCTTGGGTAAATATGGAAGAAACAGAAGCCAAGCGAAATTGGTCGCTATAACAGGTTCAGTTGGAAAGACTTCCTCGAAAAATATGCTCAAAACTATTTTAGAGTGTCAGGGAAAAACGTACGCCGCATCTGCCAGTTTTAATAATCATCTTGGAGTTCCACTGACATTAGCCAACTTGCCAATTGATG
>PAHS01000011.1 GCA_002711145.1 Marinovum sp.
TATTTTGATTGCACGATCAACCCCTGCACAAAATCCTCGGGGTGCCGCCATATAGACAGTTAATTGTGGATTACTCATGTTGTACTGACCGCCAATTTACCAAGACATAATACCTCTATGATTGTCATCGGTAAACCCTTATATTTGCCGGTAGGTGTGGTTCAGAGCACACCATTAGATTAGTAAGTTTATCGTAAAACAATTTTATTTTGTTTATATGGGTTTATGATTTTGCTATGAAATCATTAAATAAATTAAGAGTTTGGTGAATCTGAAATGGAAGATATTAATATGTCCAGCGCAGCCTTCATAGCTCTTGGTAGTAATTCAACTCTCGAAGGCCTTTCCTCTTTGGATTTACTCAAGCAAGCGATATTGGAAATACATGGCTCCAATCTTCATCTGCAAGCAATATCGCGTTTTTTTTTAAACCCTGCTTACCCAATTGGTTCTGGCCCTGATTTTGTAAATGCAGTGGTACAAGTTCGTACTCATGAAAAAGCTGAAAATGTTATGGAGTTTTTACATTCAATCGAAAAAAAATTTGGCAGGTTACGCTTAAAAAGGTGGGGGGAAAGAACATTAGATCTGGATCTGTTGGCATTTGGTCAAACTGTTGCACCAAATAAGTCTGTTTATAGTTATTGGCACGATTTAGATCTGCAAAATCAGAAATGTAAAATACCTACAGATTTGATCTTACCTCACCCGAGAATGCATGAGAGAGCATTCGTTCTCATTCCGTTATTAGATATTGCACCATATTGGATTCACCCCATCCTGAACAAAAGTACTGATGAACTCTGTGATAATTTTAGTAGTGAGGAAATCTCTAAATTAACATGTATATAAACACCTCTTGTATTTTTTAGATTGATCTACTAATTGTCTGAGTCTGCAGAGGTTTATCAAGGAGAAGTCCATGGCACGGGTCACAGTTGAAGATTGTGTAGATAAAGTTCCTAATAGGTTCGAGTTGGTAATGCTAGCAGCGCATAGGGCCAGGGAAATTTCCTCTGGATCATCTCTTAGTGTTGAGCGAGATAATGATAAGAATCCAGTTGTATCACTCAGAGAGATCGCAGACGAGACGCAAACAGCTGGTGAGCTGCGAGAGAGATTAATTGAGAGTAACCAGACCCAAATAGAAGTTGATCTTCCTGAAGATGATTCAATGGCTGTTCTGATGGGTGGCGGTTCTGATAATGACCGCCCTGAAGATGATGAAATGAGCGAAGAAAAATTACTTCGCGCTTTAATGGCCGCTCAAGATAAAGGGTAGTCTGAGGCCCGAGGGTCTAGATCATGATAACCGCAGAAGAGCTTGCCACTCGAATACAACATTATAACCCTAAATCCGATTTTGCGATGATTGTGAATGCCCATAAATATGGGCAAATTAAGCATGAAGGACAGTATAGAAAATCAGGCGAAAAGTACTTTTCTCATCCAGTTGCTGTAGCTGAAATTTTGGCAGAGCAACAATTAGATGATGCTACAATCGTGACTGCCTTGTTGCATGATACCATAGAAGACACGACTTCCAGCAAAGATGAAATTACCAAGCAATTCACGCCAGAAATTGCTGATTTAGTTGATGGTGTTACTAAATTAACAAACATGCAATTGACCTCTACNGAGACAAAAGAGGCAGAAAATGTGCGTAAATTGCTCATGGCTATTGCCCAAGATGTGAGAGTAATTTTAGTTAAATTGGCGGATCGTTTGCATAATATGCAGACAATAAAATCAATGAAGCCTGAGAAGCAGCTTCAGAAGGCTCGCGAGACCATGGAAATATATGCTCCTTTGGCTGGCAGAATGGGGATGCAATCAATAAGACAGGATCTGGAGGACCTTGCTTTTCGTGTCCTTAATTTTGAAGGTCGGGCCTCAATTATAAAGCGCTTTGTAGTATTGCAAAAAGAGAACGGCGATGTAGTACAACGAATTACTGATGATATGCATTCGGAACTAAAAGCATCTGGAATTCGAGCTAAAATCGAGGGAAGAGCAAAGAAACCATACTCTATTTGGCGCAAAATGCAGGAGAAAGCCCTATCTTTCTCGCGTCTTTCAGATATTTACGGTTTCAGAATCATATGTAGTAGTGAGGAAGAATGCTACCGCGTGCTTGGTATAATTCACAAACGTTGGCGGGCGGTCCCTGGGCGTTTTAAGGATTACATTTCTCAACCTAAATCGAACGGATACCGATCAATTCATACAACGGTTTCAGGGAGAAATGCGCGGCGTGTAGAAGTCCAAATTAGGACACAGCAAATGCATGATGTTGCTGAAAGCGGAATAGCAGCACATTGGGCATACAGAGACGGGGTAAGAAGTGAAAATCCGTTTACTGTTGATCCGGTGAAATGGATAACGACCTTAATAGAAGAGTTTAATGCAGAGGAAGACCACGAGGCATTTCTTGAGGCTGTGAAACTGGAAATGTATTCGGATAAGGTATTTTGTTTTTCACCAAAAGGTGAAGTTATTAAGCTACCAAAGGGCGCGACACCCATTGATTTTGCATATGCGATACATACTCGGATTGGAAATTCATGTGTTGGTGCAAAAATCGATGGATTGCGTGCGCCGCTTTGGACACGTTTAAGGAATGGTCAGTCTATTGAAATTCTTACTGCTATCAGGCAAGAGCCTCAAGCAACATGGCTTGAAATGACAGAGACTGGAAAAGCTAAAACAGCAATAAGGCGCGCGTTACGGGAAGCAGATCGTGATAAATATATTATTATGGGCCAACAATTGTTAAGAGCAGCATTTGAGCATTTTGGTAAGAAAGCTTCAGATAAAGCTTTGGAAAACGTCGCTAAGAAGTTACGGGTTAACGACGTACAAGAGTTATATGCCAGATTGGGTAGTGCTGAGTTGCAACCAAGGGATATAATCAACATCATATTTCCAGATTTCTCGACAACCAAGGGACCTGAAATTGATCAAAAACTCGCAGTAATAGGTCTTGCAGAGGGACAGTCATTCAATCGAAGACCTTGTTGTCAGCCCTTACCTGGGGAGAGAATTGTGGGGATAGCTACAAGTGGTAAAGGCGTATCAGTTCATTCAATTGATTGTCCCACACTGGTAAGTTTTGAAGATAATATGGATTTGTGGTTGGATTTGCACTGGCATGCCGGTAAGCATCCATCAATTTATCCAATTACCCTCGAATTAACTATCAGTAATGATGCTGGCGTTTTAGGAAGAGTATGCACAATTGTTGGTGATTTGGGTGCGAATATATCTGATATGGAGTTTCTAGATCGCAAGCTAGATTTCTTTAAATTAATACTTACTATCGATTTGCGCGATGTTGAGCACTTACATGCGATCTTATCACGATTAGACGGAGAGCACGCTGTCGCAACGGTATCCCGCACTAGGAGAATTGGAAACCAGAGTGACTGATCGATTTTTGGAGGCCTATCTTGGTTTTTAAGCGAAGAGAGAAGCGTTCATGGGGTTCCCTACTCCAATTCTTATTGTGGCCGAAAGGTGGTTGGACTAGAGCAGCATTATATGTGAAGCATCGCTTACATCGATTACCCGATAACCCAGAAAAAATTGCAAGGGGGATTTGGGCAGGTGTTTTTACAACTTTCACACCATTGTATGGAATGCATTTTATAGTTGCAGGAACNTTGGCGTTTGTTGTGCGAGGAAATGTTTTGGCTGCTTTGCTTGCTACATTTTTTGGGAATCCCCTTACTTATATTCCTATTGGAATAATATCTCTTCGCACCGGTGAATTCTTGCTAGGAAGTGAAGGATTGGGTCAAGATGGCGAAAATTTAGTATCATTATTTTTAAGTGCATTCTTTGACTTAAAATCTAATCTTTCTTCATTTATCTTTGGTGGTCCGGTAGAATGGAACTACCTAATAATATTCTACCAAGATGTTTTCTTTCCATATCTTATCGGGGGCGTTTTCCCAGGCATCCTAGTAGCTACGATTTGTTGGTCGATTAGCTTGCCTTTAATTCGTGCGTATCAGAACAGACGCAAAGGCCGACTACGCGAAAAACTGCGAGAAATTAGAGAGAAAAGCACTAAATTCCGCAAATAATGCTTTATTGAACCTAATATGGAGAATTTTATATGGTATCGGAAAGTTATGTCAGGCTTGGTGTGAATATTGATCACGTTGCTACAATTCGAAATGCCCGCGGTAGCATGTATCCTGACCCTGTAGAGGCAGCTATTTTGGCACAAAATGAAGGGGCAGATGGAATCACTGCGCATCTTAGAGAGGATCGGCGTCATATTCGCGACGAGGATATTGATGGATTGATTGCGGCCTTGAATATACCATTAAATTTTGAGATGGCCGCTACTGAAGAAATGCAGAAAATAGCCTTAAAGCATAAACCCCATGCGGTGTGTCTTGTCCCAGAGAAGAGAGAAGAGCGGACTACAGAGGGTGGCTTGGACGTGTTGAGGGATGAAAAAAACTTGAGGGCTTTTATCAAACCTTTAAACGAGGCTGGCTGTAGAGTTTCATTGTTTATTGCTGCGGTGCCCGCTCAAGTTGATGCTGCGAAGAGAGTTGGTGCCGCTGTAGTTGAACTTCATACAGGTGCCTATTGTGATTATTTTTATGAAACCAAACACGCACAGTGCGAAGCTGAGTTTGAAAATTTAAAAAATATGTGCGGCTATGCGCATTCTATCGGTTTGGAAGTTCATGCAGGCCATGGCTTGACTTACGAAACTGTTAAGCCGATTGCCGCCTTTTCGGAGTTAAAAGAATTAAACATTGGACATTTTTTAATAAGTGACGCCATATTTAATGGGCTTGGAACTTCAATCAAAAAAATGAAAAAGTATATTGAAGAGGCTCGCGCTAGTTGATTATTGGTACAGGAACAGATTTAGCTAACATTGATCGGATCAATAAGGTTCTGCTCCGTTATGGTGATAGGTTTCGCAATAGAGTTTTTACTAAGAACGAGCAAGCTAAAGCAAAAAAGCGAAAAGATGAGGCTGGTACACTGGCAAAACGTTGGGCAGCGAAAGAAGCTTGTTCAAAAGCACTTGGTACGGGTCTGAGGATGGGTATTTCATGGAAGGATATGGCAGTAAGTAACATTGATACAGGACAACCAGTAATGACGCTAACTGGTTGGGCGAAAAAGCGCCTTTTGGAGTTAACTCCCGAAGGATATTTATCAACTCTTCACGTTTCACTTACCGACGATCATCCATGGGCACACGCTATTGTGATAATAGATGCACAGCCTTTAGCTTGACACAATCCCATCAATAGTAGCATTAGCAAGTAACAGTCGAAGGAGCAATTGGGATGACAAAACCCAAAAAGAAAGAAGGTTTTTTAGAAACCATAAAAACAATAATATTTGCTCTTATTTTAGCCGGTATTTTTAGGACCTTATTCTTCCAACCATTTTGGATCCCATCAGGCTCAATGAAGGATACTCTGCTAATTGGTGATTTTTTGTTCGTCAATAAAATGTCTTATGGCTATTCATATGCATCTTGTCCTACGGTCAGAATAGCAGCAATTGGATTAAATATTGATGCAGAAGATATATGTGGCTTTTTGCGTGGTGATAATAAAAGGATTATAGGAGCAGAGCCTACACGGGGCGATGTGGTTGTGTTTCGCCATCCCACAAACGGTCAGGATTACATAAAAAGATTGATAGCTCTACCTGGTGAAAAAGTACAAATAAAAAATGGGCTGGTATTTATAAATGACACCCCGGTGAAAGTTATACCCGACGGTACATTTAATGAAATTAAAGCCCCGCAGGGACCATTTAGAAATATGCCTAGATGTGAAAATGAGGTTGTTGAGCAAAATGGTATTTGTGAGAAAGAAAAATTCATAGAAATTCTACCGAATGGCGTTTCGCATTCTATTTTAAACTTTATGCGGCAGACAGTAGACGACACTCCAGTTTATCATGTGCCTGAGGGCCATTATTTCTTTTTAGGAGATAACCGGGACAATTCTAGTGACAGTCGTATATCTCAATCAAGAGGTGGCGTAGGTTTTGTACCTTATGAAAACCTTGTTGGTAGAGCTGATAGAGTACTCCTTTCTTCAGCGGGGAAGTCCATGTTTGCATTCTGGACATGGAGAAGAGATCGCTTTTTTGAGGGTATTGAGTGATAAAATCGGTTGATATTGAAAAATTTGAGAAGCGTCTAGGTTATGCATTCAAAGATCCAAAGTATCTTTTAGAGGCACTGACNCATCCTTCTTTTTCCTCAACAAATAGATCAGACAATCAGAGGCTTGAGTTTATTGGTGATCGAGTTCTGGGCTTAATTGTAGCGGAGGCTATAGCAAAGCAAGATCCAAATGCATCTGAAGGTAAATTAGCACCCCGTTTCAATGCCCTTGTTAGAAAAGAAGCATGTTCTGGTGTGGCGCAAGAAATTGACCTGGGCTTAGTTTTAAAACTTGGGCGTTCGGAGATGATTACAGGCGGCCGACGTAAAAATGCTGTTCTTGGAGATGCGATGGAAGCTGTGCTGGCCGCAATTTATTTAGATGGTGGGTTCCAAGCCGCAAAAGATATTATTTTGAAACTATGGGAAAAAAGAATTTCTAGTGTGGAGTTAGATGCCCGGGATTCAAAAACGCGTTTACAGGAATGGGCTCAGGCTAGACGACTTGAACCACCCNTTTATACTTTAATTGATCGTATGGGCCCCGACCACTCGCCGATTTTTAATATAGAAGTAGAACTTAAAACTGGTGAAAAAGTGAGCGCGCAGGCCGGTAACAAAAGAGATGCGGAGCAAAACGCGGCAAAAATGCTATTGAAAATTTTGAAGGATAACCAATGAAGAAAGCAGGCTTTGTCGCTTTAATAGGGGAACCAAATGCTGGAAAGTCGACACTTCTCAATCATTTTGTAGGTTCTAAAGTTTCGATAGTTACTCATAAAGTTCAAACAACTCGGACGAAAATTCGTGGTATTGTAATTGAAAATAATTCTCAAATAGTATTTGTAGATACTCCGGGTTTGTTTAAACCAAGACGCCGNTTGGATAGAGCCATGGTAGCAGCTGCTTGGGGTGGTGCAGCAGATGCCGATGTGATTGTGCTTCTTATTGAGGCAAATCGAGGTGTAACTGATGGTGTAGAAAAGATCGTGGGAGATCTCTCANGGTCGAGTGAAGATAGGATGGTTGTACTTGCTATCAACAAAATTGATAAGGTTAAGTCGCCAGCGCTTTTGTCTTTAACAAAGCAAATGAATGAGCTTTTTGATTTTTCAAAAACTTTTTTAATTTCTGCTGACCGGGGATTTGGAGCAAAAGATCTAAAGATATGGTTAGCAGATAAAATGCCAGATGGTCCGTGGTTCTATCCGGATGATCAAATTGCTGATCTTCCACTTAGAATGATTGCAGCAGAGATTACGCGTGAGAAACTTACTCTTAGACTACATCAAGAACTTCCTTATCAATTAACTGTGGAAACAGAAAATTGGGTTGAAAAAAAAGATGGAAGTGTAAGGGTTGACCAAATTATCTATGTTTCTCGCGGAGGCCACAAAGGCATCATTTTGGGTAACCGCGGTGAAACCATTAAGGCTATTTCTATAGCGGCGCGAGTAGAGCTCGAGGCTTTTATAGGAAAGCGCGTACATTTATTTTGTCAGATTAAGGTACGTGAAAAGTGGCTAAACGAAGCAGAGAGATATACCGAAATGGGGCTTGATTTTAATGATGGAAATTAATGGCGCGCTTAAGAAGTAAAATTTGGGTACAAGCTTATATAAAAAGACTAGAGCTTCAAACTACAGCTGCATATGTTACGGCTCACGGCGATGATCATTCAGGAGCTATCTTAATCAAAATAGCGAAAATGGATGGATTTGCACAGCTATATCAAAAGACCTTTGATCTCCAAAATAATAAAAATGAATGGGTAAAAATTTTGGAAGATACTGAGATAGTCGTAGATGAATTACTCGAAAAGCAGAAAGCTAGCGACCCAGATTTGTGGGTAGTTGAAGTGGAGAGTGCAAACGGTCAAAATTACCTGGACGAGTTTTACTGAGTGTTCTAGTTTTACGAGATGGAATGGCGATCAGACGGAATATTGTTGGCTAAAAAAAAACATGGCGAAACATCATTAATTATAGATACNTTTTGTCCTAAGCATGGCCGATATTTGGGCGTTGTTAAAGGTGGAACATCTCGAAAGTTTGCACCAATACTNCAGGTGGGAGCACAGCTGGATCTGACTTGGAGAGCGCGNNTACAAGATCACCTTGGTTCATTTAAAGTNGAATTAGTTAGGGCTCGTATTGTTAATGCTATGAGNGATCGAGTTCTAACGGCTGGTTTGATGGCTGTTAGTACTATTTTGTCTGGTGTATTACCTGAAAGACAGGCTTACGATGAATTTTATAGAACAACTGAAGATTTACTAGACCTTCTTAATCAACCTGATATTTGGCCTCTGGCATATCTTCACTGGGAACTAGAATTGCTGACTGTACTAGGTTACGGACTAGATTTATCTAAATGTGCCGTTTCGGGAAATACTGACAAGCTGCGATATGTCTCCCCTAGGACTGGTCGTGCCATTAGCGAGGAGGCAGCAGGAGAGTGGGCGCCAAAATTATTACACCTTCCGCCTATTATTTTAAAAGGTCCTGACAATGCAGATGGCATTTTAGATGGTTTAAAATTAACAGGCTATTTTTTGACAAAAAAAGTTTTTAACGAGTTATCGGTAAAATCCCCAGTTGCTGAGAGACAACGATTTATTGATTTGTTACGACAAAAAGTTTCTTAAGAATATTGAGTACTAATGTTCAGAAGAATTTTTGGAAAATCAAATTACGCTACTAGACAACTTGTTTGCTTTACCATACACACTGCCCACCTATGACCTTTTGTCATAAGTGCCCGGGTAGCTCAGGGGTAGAGCAGTGGACTGAAAATCCTCGTGTCGGTGGTTCAAATCCGCCCCCGGGCACCACTTTTTTCAAAAAAAAGTTGCCTAAATTAGCGTCATACACTTTTTCTAATGTTTCGATGTTAGATGAAAAACCTATGTTTCTTCAAAGCCTGTGTGGCCAGAAGTTAGTTGTATACCGCCTAGTTATGGACTGTTTCCTCTTAAGAGGCCTTTGTTCTACGTAAGGCCTCTATCCAAGTGCGAATAGCCTCCATCGACCACCAAAAACTGCCCGGTAATGTGTCCCGCCCATTGAGACAAAAGAAACACTATAGGCATAGCTAACTCCTCAACTTTTGCCATTCTTTTTTCTAGGGGGATA
>PAHS01000012.1 GCA_002711145.1 Marinovum sp.
TCTTGAGGTGCTAGCCAATACGGACCTTATAATTGAAGCAGTAAACGAAAAAGAAGAATTGAAAAGAAAAATCTTTCATTCTGTAATGCCCTACTTAAAAGACCATACTTTACTTACCTCAAATACATCTTCAATTTCAATAACCCGCTTGGCAAGTTCTACCGATAGGCCTGAAAAATTCCTTGGATTCCATTTCATGAACCCGGTTCCAATCATGCAGCTTGTAGAGCTAATTCCAGGCATAGCGACTACTCAAGATACTTTTGAAAAATGCAGTTTGGTCGTTGATAGATTGGGTAAAACAGTTGCTAGATCAGAAGATTTTCCAGCTTTTATAGTAAACCGAATTTTGATACCTATGATTAATGAGGCAATATACACTTTATACGAAGGTGTAGGATCAGTTGAAGCAATAGACACGTCTTTAAAATTGGGAGCTAACCACCCAATGGGGCCATTAGAATTAGCAGACTTCATTGGATTGGATACCTGCTTGGCCATTATGAATGTTTTGCACGAGGGATTGGCTGACACAAAATATAGACCCTGCCCATTGTTGACTAAATATGTTGAGGCTGGGTGGCTAGGAAAAAAATCAAAGCGTGGATTTTATGACTACGAAACAGATACTCCTTCTCCTACTAGATAGGCTAGTTCGAATGCAAACCCAATGTAACACTTCTCAGCCATTCCATAAATTTGCGCGGGCTATTTGACCATTTGTTTATTTCATCTCTGTCTACTAAATCACCAACAATCGGCGCCTGAGGTTTATGCATTGCATTTACAACTTCCCGAATCAAAAGGCCTTGTCGCAATGTTGCCGAGATCTGGTTTGCAATTTGATAAGATCTAGAATTTGCTCCTGGGAAACAAATAGGGAGGACTGCAGCATTAGATCGTTGAATTAATTTTGCTGTAAAAGGGTTCCACTCCCTTTCGATCACCGGCCCCCAAAATGAATCCGATGCAGCAACTGAACCCGACGGGAAGACAACTATACAGCCACCATCTTTTAAATGGGCCATCGCACGCTTCCTCATTTCCAAATTTTTTTCTAATGCCATTTCTTCATGAGGAAATGGGACTGGGATCATAAAATTATCAATTTGATCGACACCAGTGAGTAAAGATCTTGTAAGTATCTTATAGTCTGTTCTGATTTTTCCAATTAGTTCAGCTAATACCATTCCATCAATTAAACCGTGAGGATGATTAGCAGTAATAATTAATGAGCCAGTTTTAGGTATGCGTTCCAACTGGTACTCGGGAGTTTCAACCTTAATATCCAATACTTTCAGTGCTTGCGACCAAAAAGGCTGACCATATGGTATGCCAATGCGCTCAAATTTACGCACGCATCTTAGAAGTTTAAGCTGACCTGTCAGCAACTCTATGGATTGTATTATTTTTTTTTGGACAGGATTTTTGAACGTGTTCGCATAAGACAAGCGTCTTCGATCATATCGCTCTGAGGACGAATTTTGATCGGGTTTCTCGGTATTATGACTTGAAGGCATACTTACACTTTCACTCAATCACATTTCTTCACCAAAAAGATTATCAACTAAATTTGATAAAGCCATTAGCGCATCTTGAGATTGTTTTCCTGATAGAACCAAATCAATTTCACTGCCTTTCGAGGCAGCTAGCATTAACAACCCCATAATACTATCGCCGCTGGCTTCTAAATTATCTTTTGCTACAATCACATTGACATCAAATGTATCAACTAATTCAACGAACTTGGCTGCAGCACGTGCGTGCAGGCCCTTCTCATTTAAAATTTGAAGACGCGCCTTTATAGTATTATTCATTATTATACCGAGGCATTATTTTCATAAGAGTCGATGTATTTACGTCCAGCCGTTAATGCTAAATCAACTGCCACCGAAAGAGATAATTTTTTTGATTGCGAAAGTTTAATCAACAAAGGAAGATTCATCCCATAGACGATCTTCCGATCACTGCTCGTGCATGCCCTAATAGCCAGGTTGGATGGACTGGAGCCAAAGAGATCTGTTGCTATCACTACACCACGACCAAGGTCAACAGACTCAGCCGCTCTGCGTATCTCTGTTTCCTTACCATTTCTATCACATTCTGCAGCAATTGAGACTGCCACAATATTTGATTGAGTGCCGACAACATGCTCGACAGCCGCCCTGTACTCGTGAGCCAATTGCCCGTGAGCGACAATAACTATACCTATATCACCAGCCATCATTAATCTTTTTCACTATTTATCTCCTTGCGCAAGCATGAAAACCAACTTTGCGTAAGACAACCCTCTGAATTCTTTTTATTCATTTTCCGTGGTGTGAAAATAGACTGATAGTTTGGGGCTCAAAAGAATTAACGATAAATAAAAACACAACTTAGTAAAGTCTCAGATATAGGCTCTTATTTAGATTGAAACATCTCAAAACNACCAGCTATCTATTCTTGATATTTAATAAAAATAGTTTGTGCGAATAAGCCTCATACGCACAGTAAAGGTCGCTAATTTGTATCAATCGATAAATATTTTACAGATGTTGGAAACCGCCAAACNTTGACCAAACAGTTATAGCATCNGACAANCCATGGAAGCCTCGCCCTTTTACACAAGACAGCTCAATACCAAAAAACTCCATTTTGTGGCCACCCAACCTNGAATCCGCCGATAGCGTCATATCNACTATCAAGTCNACAGCTGCTTCGTCTACTGATGGCACATTTATCAATCCTAAACCCCTCACCTCCAGCGCGACTGGAAGTGTTGGCGGTTTAGTCATCATAACAGTTTTATTTTTTACNAACAGATTCGCTCTATCATCACAAAGCAAGTGAGCTCCTTTTGCGATCAGAGACAATGCTAAAGAAGATTTTCCTGAACCTGATTTACCAACTATCAGAATTCCCTTATCTTCAATACTGACAGCAGTAGCATGAATGGTTTTTATCTTAAGTATTTGTTCCAAATGTGTACCCCCAACGAGTATGTTTTTACTTAAAAATAGATTTGCTTCCGAACCACGGACGTAACTGGAACTGTGGTGCTGCCANGCGGAACTGAAATGGTTATGCCAGGTGACAACTTGAAGTTCACTGTTGAACTGATAGCCCCTATCGCAATGGAAGAAAAACTAAGGTTTGCTATCCGAGAAGGCGGACGCACCGTCGGATCAGGCGTCGTCGCCAAAATCATCGAATAGTAATTATAACGAATGTGTAAAGCTCACACTAGTGAGCTTTACTTNAAAATGGGGAAACCCAATAAGGTTCGAAGAAGTANTAGGATGCTCTTATTCCTTCCTCTCAACTTTAACATCGGTTAAAAAGGCAAGGTAAAATGCAAAGCCAAAACATCCGTATCAGGTTAAAAGCCTTTGACTATCGTGTCCTTGATGCTAGCACTCAAGAGATAGTAAGCACTGCGAAGCGGACAGGCGCATCTGTTCGAGGTCCTATTCCACTGCCGAATAAGATTGAAAAATTCACCGTTCTTCGTAGTCCACATGTNAANAAAAAGTCGCGTGATCAATTCGAAATACGCACACANAAAAGGCTTTTAGATATAGTTGACCCAACACCACAGACTGTAGACGCTCTTATGAAGTTAGATCTCGCGGCTGGTGTTGATGTTCAAATTTCTGTTTAGGGGGGCAAAATGCGCTCTGGAATTATAGCAAAAAAAGTTGGAATGACTCGCTTGTTTATGGGGGACGGTAAGCAAATACCGGTTACAGTTCTTCAAATGGATAATTTGCAAGTAGTTGCTCAACGAACCAATGAACAACACGGATATAGTGCGGTTCAACTTGGTGCTGGAACTATTAAGGCTAAAAATGTTCTTAAGCCTCTACGTGGACAATTTGTGGTGGCAAAAGTTGAACCCAAACGGAAACTTGCTGAGTTTCGTGTTGCACCAGAAAATCTAATTGAGGTTGGAGCTGAGATAACTGCTGATCATTATGTCGAAGGACAATTCGTCGATGTGGCGGGAACCTCTATTGGTAAAGGTTTTGCAGGAGCGATGAAGCGGCATAATTTTGGTGGATTGAGGGCATCACACGGCGTTTCAATAAGTCACAGATCGCATGGCTCAACTGGTCAGTGTCAAGGGCCAGGAAAAGTGTTNAAAGGTAAAAAGATGGCAGGACATATGGGTGCCGTTAGAGTAACCACCCAAAATCTCCAAGTAGTGAGAACCGATGCTGAGCGTGGTTTGATCATGATAAAGGGTGCAGTACCTGGATCTAAAGGGGGTTGGGTCACTATAAAAGACTCGGTTAAGAAACCCCTTGCCGATAATGTTCCCTTTCCAGCTGCGCTTCGTTCTGATGGGTCAAAAATCGATGAGGCATCACAGCCAGAGGGGGGTGAGGCATGAAAATTGATGTGATTAAATTGGACGGAAAGAAGGCTGGTTCAGTTGAATTGGGAGACGATGTTTTTGGGTTAGAACCTAGAGCAGATATTTTGCACCGCGTAGTTAGATGGCAGCGAAATGGCGCCCAAGCTGGCACGCATAAGGTAAAAACGCGCAGTGAAGTTAGCTATTCTACAAAGAAAATATACCGCCAAAAGGGTACTGGTGGTGCTCGGCATGGGTCTCGGCGTGCCCCTATTTTTCGGAAAGGTGGTATTTACAAGGGCCCTACCCCTCGTAGTCACGCTTTTGATTTGCCTAAGAAGGTAAGAAGGTTGGGGCTTAAATTGGCACTGTCAGCAAAGGCTAAGTCGGGTTCTATTGTGGTCATTGATCAAGCGCAAAGCTCTGGTAAAACCTCTGAATTAGCCAAGCAAGTAAAGAACCTTGGGTGGAGGCGAGCGTTGGTCATTGATGGTTCATCTCTAAATGATACCTTTGTTAAGGCAGTTCAAAATATTGAAGGTTTAGACGTGTTGCCGTCAATTGGAGCGAATGTTTATGATATCTTGAAGCGTGATACACTTGTTATAACAAAAGCTGGTGTAGAAGCATTGGAGGCTCGTTTAAGATGAGTGTTAAAGCAGAGTATTACGATATTGTGCGAAAGCCTTTAGTTACTGAAAAGTCCACTATGGCTTCCGAAAACGGTGCGGTTGTATTTGAAGTTTCTATAGGCAGTAACAAGCCGCAAATTAAAGAAGCTATCGAAGCACTTTTTGGTGTAAAGGTGAAGGCTGTTAATACTTCGATTACAAAAGGTAAGAAGAAGCGTTTTAGAGGCGTGATGGGCCGTCGAAAAGATGTAAAGAAAGCCTTCGTAACTCTAGAAGAGGGCAACACTATTGATGTTACAACTGGCCTTTAATCTAGTGAAGTTGTAATTTTTAGACGTATTTCAGGTGCTTGATGTATAAATCAGAAACAAAAGTTTCAAAGCCCTAGACCTTTGTATCAAAGGTGGTTATACGTCCGTCGCTAGAGCAGTCAGGATTCTTTTTGACTGGCTTTAAATCGGCCACCTTCGGGGGGCTTTACCATAGGCAAAGCGATGCTTTGCCGCACAAGCAAACGGAAGACACAAAGCATGGCACTAAAGTCGTACAAACCAACGACGCCGGGCCAGCGAGGGCTGGTACTGATCGACCGTTCGGAGCTTTGGAAAGGGCGTCCAGTTAAGTCTCTTACGGAGGGACTAACTAAATCTGGCGGTCGGAACAACACCGGACGAATTACATCTCGCAGACGCGGTGGCGGAGCCAAAAGGCTGTATAGAATAGTTGACTTCAAAAGGACTAAATTTGATGTGCCAGCCACGGTTGAACGCATTGAATTTGATCCTAACAGGACTGCCTTCATTGCGCTGATTAAATATCAAGACGGTGAGCAGGCTTACATACTAGCGCCACAAAGACTGGCTGTTGGTGACAGCGTAGTCGCTTCCTCTAAAGCAGATATNAAACCAGGTAANTCAATGCCGTTTTCAGGCATGCCGATAGGAACTATTATTCACAATATTGAGTTGAAACCTGGCAAGGGTGGTCAAATTGCCCGCGCGGCTGGAACATATGCTCAGTTTGTAGGTCGGGATGGTGGGTATGCACAAATCAGGCTTTCATCAGGTGAACTTCGCATGGTGAGACAAGAGTGTATGGCAACAATTGGCGCAGTTTCTAATCCAGACAACTCAAATCAGAATTATGGCAAAGCCGGTAGAATGCGGCATAAAGGCGTTCGACCGTCTGTTCGAGGCGTTGTGATGAATCCGATAGACCACCCTCATGGTGGTGGTGAAGGGCGTACATCTGGAGGTCGGCATCCTGTGACACCTTGGGGCAAGCCAACAAAAGGAAAACGTACAAGAAATACAAACAAAGCGTCGCAAAAATTAATAATTCGCTCGCGNCACGCAAAGAAGAAAGGGCGCTGATAGATGTCACGTTCATTATGGAAGGGGCCCTTTGTAGANGCCCATGTCCTTAAAAAAGCTGAGGCTGCAAGTGAAAGTGGTCGAAACGATGTGATCAAGATATGGTCTCGTAGATCTACTATTCTGCCGCAGTTCGTCGGATTAACATTCGGTGTATATAATGGAAGAAAGCATATCCCCGTCTCGGTTTCTGAGGATATGATAGGTCAAAAATTTGGTGAGTACTCGCCAACTCGTACTTATTATGGTCACGGTGCTGACAAAAAAGCGAAACGAAAGTAGAGACGATGGGAAAAGAAAAAAATCCTCGCCGAGTAGCTGATAACGAGGCTATGTCAAAATTACGCATGTTGAAGACAAGTCCCCAAAAGCTCAACTTGGTTGCTGGCCTTATTCGTGGGAAAAAAGTTGACCGAGCGCTAAATGATTTGTCGTTCAGTAAAAAAAGAATCGCTGCAGATGTAAAAAAGTGTCTTCAGTCAGCGATTGCAAACGCAGAAAATAACCATAATTTAGACGTCGACGGTCTGATTGTCTCTGAGGCATATGTTGGAAAGAATTTGACATTAAAACGCGGTAGGCCTAGAGCTCGCGGTCGTTTTGGACGTATAATCAAGCCTTTCTCAGAGTTAACCATAAAAGTACGTCAATTAGAGGAGCAGGCTTAATGGGTCAGAAGGTTAATCCAATAGGAATGCGGCTTCAGGTGAATCGCACATGGGACAGTCGTTGGTACGCTGATACAAAAGATTANGGAGATTTGCTCTTGGAAGATCTCCGTATGAGAGACTTTATCAAGGGCGAGTGCTCTCAAGCTGGAGTAGCTCGAGTAATAATTGAGCGTCCTCACAAGAAGTGTCGTGTCACAATACATACGGCAAGGCCAGGGGTCATTATCGGTAAGAAGGGGGCTGATATTGAAACGCTGCGTCAAAAGTTAGCAAACATGACTGATTCTGATTTACACCTGAACATTGTAGAGGTTCGTAAACCAGAANTAGACGCGCAACTCGTTGGGGAAAGTATCGCCCAGCAGTTGGAGCGTCGTGTNTCCTTTCGAAGGGCAATGAAACGTGCGGTTCAAAACGCAATGCGAATGGGAGCCTTGGGCATAAGGGTCAACGTTGCAGGACGTCTTGGAGGCGCAGAAATTGCCAGAACCGAATGGTATCGAGAAGGACGGGTTCCGTTACACACACTTAGAGCTGATGTTGATTATGCGAATATTGAAGCGTCGACAGCTTATGGTATTATTGGAATAAAGGTCTGGATTTTTAAGGGTGAGATTATGGAACATGATCCACAGGCTCGAGACAGACGTGCTCAGGAGCTACAAGACGGACCAGCACCGCGCGGTGCGTCTAACCGCCGGTAAGGAGATCAAAAAATGCTGCAACCAAAGCGTACAAAGTTCCGTAAAATGTTCAAAGGCCGCATAAAAGGTGAGGCCAAGGGTGGTTCTGACTTAAACTTCGGCACTTATGGACTTAAGGCTCTTCAGCCAGAAAGAGTTACTGCCCGGCAGATAGAGGCAGCGCGAAGAGCTATGACTCGCCACATGAAGAGGCAAGGTCGTGTTTGGATCAGAATTTTTCCCGATACCCCTGTCACCTCGAAACCTACTGAAGTCCGAATGGGTAAAGGTAAAGGTTCAGTTGATTTTTGGGCTGCTAAGGTAAAACCTGGGCGGGTTATGTTTGAGATTGATGGCGTCAATGATGATATAGCAAGGGAAGCTTTGCGTCTTGCTGCAATGAAGCTTCCAATAAAATCTAGAGTTGTAGTTCGGGAAGATTGGTAAGGAAAACATAAGGTCTTAAAATTATCCAGATGCTCGTTGCATCTCGATAATTACTCAATTCTTTCCATCACTCAGCCCACTTATAATTAAAGCTGATTGACACTCTTTCACAATTCGAATCATTTTGGCGCACTTCGTGTCTAAGCCAGCTCTCCCAAAGAAGCACTTCGCCTGCGGTAGGTTGATGGTTGTGAAAAGTCTTCAATTCAGGTCTAGCGTCCTTCTTTCGAGGTGGAGCTGACATCATTAATGGTAGTCTTGGGTCCTCAAATTTGATCTCGCCAGCCTCTTTTGGAATGGAAACATAAGTTGTTCCCGAAATCGCTGAGTGTGGATGGATATGTGACCCGTGCGATCCACCTTGATCTAAAATATTAATCCACATGTCTTCGAGAACAAGATCGTGACTATTTAGCTCAAAGTCCAAAGTCTTTACAAAGCTGGCCACATGCTTATCTAAATTTTCTTTTAATTCGTTAAAAATTGGGAAACGCCAGATTAGGTCTGTCAGTGAGGCATAGCTTGTGTATCCTGGGTACTTATTTTCTTCACACCATTGCTGACCTGCCAGATCGTCCTCGGCAATCGAGAAACATGCGGTCTCCAGTTCCGAAATATCTATATTGCCAACGTCAGATAATTTACCTACGTACATCTGTGTTACAAATANTGACTTTATAGACCCCATGTGAGGTCTATACATGAATTTGGTATTTTTAAANAGATCGAAATAAATTTTANAGTGGGTGTTGCTATTCAATAAAGAAAACAGTATTGCATCTCATCGTCCTCTTGCGTCTNAGAATCGGACTTGGAGATAAATTAGTAACCACCAGATTATGAGTGACCCATNTGGGGCTTGCTGGTGTCTGAAAAGGATTGGCTATGAAAGCCCAAGATTTACGTGAAAAAACACCCGACCAATTGCGTGAGCAGTTAGCGCTTCTGAAAAAAGAGTCATTTAACTTGCGTTTTCAACAGGCTACGGGTCAGCTTGAAAACACAGCTAGGGTGAGAACAGCCAAGCGGGATACGGCGCGAGTTTTGACAGTTTTGAACCAGCAAGCGGACACCGGGGAATAGGGAATTAGAGATGCCAAAAAGAGTTTTACGAGGTGTTGTGACATCCGACTTAAACGCTCAGACAGTCACAGTTTCCGTCGAGCGACGTTTTAAGCATCCAGTGATGCAAAAAACGATTAGGAAGTCCAAGAAATATAGAGCCCATGATGAAAACAATACTTTCAAAGTTGGTGACGCAGTGCGAATAATAGAGTGTGCTCCAAAATCAAAGTCAAAACGTTGGGAAGTGCTTGAGACATAGTATTTAAGCCTTCGCTATTTAACGAAACCCTGGGGAAAAGGCAGTAGCGTTCGCCCCTCACAGGTCGGGAGAAAATTTATGATCCAGATGCAAACCAATCTGGATGTTGCTGATAACTCGGGAGCTCGTCGAGTTCAGTGCATCAAAGTTCTAGGTGGCTCAAAGCGCAAATATGCGTCTGTGGGAGACGTAATTGTGGTTTCCGTGAAGGAAGCTATACCTAGAGGAAGAGTTAAAAAGGGCGATGTTCGAAAAGCAGTTGTGGTAAGAACGGCCAAAGAAGTGCGCAGAGATGATGGCACGGCTATTCGTTTTGATAGCAATGCAGCTGTTATCTTGAGTAATAGTGGTGAACCACTTGGGACACGAATTTTCGGACCAGTCGTGAGAGAATTACGTGCAAAGAATTTCATGAAAATAATTTCACTTGCTCCGGAGGTGCTGTAATGCCTGCTAAGTTGAGAAAAGGTGATGAAGTCATTGTTCTGGCAGGAAAGGACAAAGGAAAAAAGGGGACAATCACATCTGTAGCCCCTAAAACTGGCAAAGCTGTAGTTGACGGGATCAACATGGCAATTAGACATGAACGACAAACTCAAACAACGCAAGGTGGACGTTTGCCCAAGGCGATGCCAATCGATCTGTCAAACCTATCTTTAATGGATAAAAACGGAAAAACCACCCGTGTTGGGTTCAAGGTTGAGGATGGTAAAAAAGTTCGTGTGGCCAAGACGACAGGGGATGTTATCGATGCTTGATAAAGTAGATTATACACCAAGATTACAAGGCGAATATAAGTCCAAAATTCGGTCGGCAATGAAGGAAGAGTTCGGTTATAAGAACGATATGATGATCCCGAAACTAGAAAAAATTGTCCTGAACATCGGTTGTGGGCGTGCCGCAGTTAAAGACAGTAAAAAGGCTAAATCCGCACAGAAGGATTTGACTTTGATATCAGGGCAACAGGCTATAATCACTCGAGCGAAAAAATCTATTGCTGGGTTTAGGGTTCGTGAGGATATGCCGATGGGAGCGAAAGTAACTTTACGCGGTGCGCGGATGTACGAATTTATGGATCGCTTGACTACCGTTGCAATGCCCAGGATCAGAGACTTCCGTGGGGTTTCTAGCAAGTCCTTTGACGGAAGGGGAAACTATGCTTTTGGAATTAAGGAACATATCGTGTTTCCAGAAATTGATTTTGATAAAATCGATGAGGATTGGGGTCTCGATGTAGTTATCACTACCACTGCTAAGACTGATGCAGAGGCAAAATCTTTGCTGGGGCATTTCAATATGCCTTTCAGTAATTGAGCGAGAGGATATTAATAATGGCAAAAAAAGCAATGATTGAACGCGAAAAGAAAAGAGCTCGTTTGGTGAGTCGATACGCAGCGAAGCGTGCCGAGCTTAAAGAGATTGCTAAGAATGACAGTCTTCCGATGGAAGAACGGTTTCAAGCTCGTTTGAAACTAGCCAAACTGCCAAGAAACTCAGCGGCTAACCGTATGCACAATCGTTGTCAATTGACTGGGCGGCCTCATGCTTACTATAGGAAATTAAAGGTTTCTCGCATCGCTTTGCGAGAATTGGGTTCATCCGGGCAGATGCCTGGAATGGTAAAGTCTAGTTGGTAGGAGAGAATAGATATGAATGATCCTATTGGTGATATGCTTACAAGAATGAGGAACTCTCAGATGAGAGGGAAGTCAACTGTTCTTACTCCAGCCTCAAAATTGCGGGCTTGGGTATTAGATGTTCTTCTAGATGAAGGCTACATTCGCGGTTACGAGAAAACGACTGACACAATTGGGCATCCAATGTTGGAGATCAGTCTAAAATATTACGATGGATCGCCAGTGATCAGGGACATTAAGCGTGTTTCGACGCCAGGACGTAGAGTTTATCTTGGGGTCAAGAACATTCCTCAGGTTAGACAAGGTTTAGGTATATCGATTGTATCAACGCCTAAGGGAATAATGTCTGACGCGAACGCTCGTGCCAATAATGTTGGTGGCGAAGTTCTTTGCACGGTATTTTAGGGGGATTTTTAGATGTCGCGTATAGGGAAAAAGCCAGTAGAACTTCCGGCAGGGGTAACCGCTGCGGTTTCTGGGCAGACCATAGAGGTGAAAGGACCAAAAGGGGTGAGAAGTTTTACCGCCTCCGATGACGTAACCCTCGTGGTCGACGAAGGAAAAGTATCAGTTAACCCTCGTGGGAAATCGAAGCGGGCACGTCAGCAATGGGGCATGAGCCGCACGATGGTGGCAAATTGTGTCACTGGTGTTAGCGAAGGGTTTAAGAAGGAACTTGAAATTCAGGGGGTTGGATACCGTGCACAGATGCAGGGGAANGTACTCAAGCTGAACCTNGGTCTATCTCATGACGTGGACTATACCGCTCCGTCAGATGTCACTGTGACCTCACCAAAGCAAACCGAGATTATTGTTGAGGGCACAGATGCTCAAAGAGTAGGTCAGGTAGCAGCTAACATTAGAGATTGGAGAAAGCCGGAACCATACAAAGGTAAAGGTATTCGATATAAGGGTGAATATATCTTCCGTAAAGAAGGCAAGAAAAAGTAGGGCAAAAAATATGGCAAATTCCAAAAGACAACTTTTTCTTAAGCGCCGTATGCGCGTAAGNAACAAGTTACGAAAGGTTAACTCAGGTCGCGTACGTCTTTCAGTGCACAGGAGCAGTAAGAACATCAGTGCTCAGTTAATTGATGACGTGAATGGAGTAACAATAGCCGCTGCGTCATCTATGGAAAAAAGTTTGGGTATAGTTGGAAAAAACAACGTGGACGCATCCTCAAAGGTTGGGAAAATGTTGGCAGATCGCGCTAAGAAGGCTGGAATTGTAGAGTGTTACTTCGATCGCGGTGGTTTTTTATTCCACGGTGGGGTCAAAGCTCTAGCAGATGCTGCCCGTGAGGGCGGCTTGAAATTTTAAGGAGACGTTGAGATATGGCAAGGGAAACCAATAACAAAGGTCGTCGTGATGAAGGTGCTCCAGAGTTCGCTGATCGCCTTGTTGCGATTAACCGTGTATCGAAAACAGTTAAGGGNGGTAAGCGGTTTGGTTTTGCAGCTCTAGTTGTTGTCGGCGATCAAAAAGGCCGAGTAGGATTTGGTAAAGGTAANGCAAAAGAGGTGCCCGAAGCCATAAGAAAGGCAACTGAACAGGCAAAAAGAAACATGATTCGAGTACCGCTTCGCGAGGGCAGGACCTTGCATCATGACATGGAAGGCAGGCACGGCGCAGGGAAAGTAGTGATGCGTACGGCCCCAACTGGTACAGGTATTATCGCTGGTGGACCGATGCGTGCTGTATTTGAAATGTTGGGCATACAGGATGTCGTGGCTAAATCGATTGGATCACAGAACCCGTATAATATGATACGAGCTACTATCGATGGTTTGAAAAAAGAGGCTTCACCTAGAATGGTTGCTCAAAGGCGTGGTAAGAAGGTTGCAGATATTCTTCGTCGTGAAGAGGCTCCGGCGCCCGAAGCTGTAGAAGCATAAAGGAGAGTTAAGATGGCTAAAACAATAATTGTAAAGCAAATTGGGTCTCCAATTCGCCGTCCTGCTAAACAACGTCAAACATTGGTAGGTTTAGGTCTTAACAAAATGCATAAAACTCGTGAGCTCGAGGATACACCTTCGGTGCGAGGTATGGTNAATAAGATTCCACATTTAGTGGAGATTGTTGAGGAAAGAAGTTAAAGTTCTTGTAATGCGGGGGTCTCCACGGCAAGGGTGCACTCTGGCATAATGGAATGTAATAGCTCTAATTAATAGTAATTTAAGGCTGTGTTTACCTCTTTCGTCGCAACCGGGAGGTAATTCCGGCAAAAAGGAGAAGCGACATGAAACTCAATGAATTAAGAGATAANGAAGGCGCGAATAAGAAAAAGAAACGCGTNGCTAGAGGTGTNGGATCCGGCAAAGGAAAAACNGCTGGTAGAGGTATTAAAGGACAAAAATCTCGTTCGGGTGTTGCGATAAATGGTTATGAAGGNGGGCAGATGCCTCTTTATCAGAGGCTCCCGAAGCGTGGATTTAATAAACCTAATAGAAAAAAATTCGCGATTGTTAATCTTGGGATCATAGAAAAATTTATTGAAGCTGGTAAGCTCGACGCTAAGATTGATATTACGGAAGATAGTCTAGTGGCGTCTGGATTGGTAAGGCGCAAGTTGGATGGTGTTCGAATTTTGTCCAAGGGTGATATTAAGTCGAAGGTTAATATATCTGTTACTGGAGCATCTAAATCNGCTGTAGAAGCAGTAAAGAAGGCAGGCGGTAGCTTGACATTAACTTCGGAAACATCAAACTAGNTTAAGATTAATTTGTCAGTTATTATACTGCCCTCAGTTCTAAAGTATCGCAGATAGTAGTTGGGATAATGTCTTTTAACAGAGAGAAATAAATGGTATCTGCAGTAGAGCAAATGGCGTCGAATACAAGTTGGTCGGCCTTAGGAAAGGCCACTGAACTTCGTAGTCGCATCTTATTTACACTAGGTTTATTAATTGTTTATCGCTTAGGAACCTTCATTCCTGTTCCNGGCATAGATGGCGTTGCACTAAGAGACTTCATGGAGCAGGCGCAGTCAGGCATCGGTGGCATGTTAACAATGTTTACTGGAGGCGCCCTTGGAAGGATGGGGATATTTGCTCTGGGAATTATGCCTTACATTTCTGCATCAATTATAGTTCAATTGCTGACTTCTATGGTGCCTTCTTTGGAGCAACTGAAAAAAGAGGGAGAGCAAGGCAGAAAGAAAATTAATCAATACACGCGCTATGGAACCGTCGCATTAGCTACTTTGCAGGCGTACGGACTTGCGGTTAGTTTAGANAGTGGTGATCTGGTCACTGACCCTGGCCTGTTNTTCCGGATGTCTTGTTTGATAACTTTAGTGGGCGGCACCATGTTCTTGATGTGGCTTGGAGAACAAATAACTGCTCGCGGAGTAGGTAATGGGATATCATTGATTATTTTTGTTGGAATAATTGCTGAAGTTCCAGCCGCATTGGCTCAATTTTTTGCTTCAGGCCGATCTGGAGCGCTGAGTCCTGCGGTTATAATTGGTGTAATTGTTATGGTGATTGCAACCATCGCTTTCGTTGTTTTTATGGAACGGGCATTGCGAAAGGTTTTAATTCAATATCCGAGACGGCAAGTCGGAATGAAAGTGATGGAAGGCCAGAATTCTCATTTACCCATCAAGGTAAATCCAGCTGGAGTGATACCTGCAATTTTTGCTAGCTCGTTGTTGTTACTTCCTACCACAGTTAGTACATTTTCTGGATCCCAAACTGGACCTGTAATGTCTACCATACTTGCATATTTTGGGCCNGGTCAGCCGNTGTATTTGGCGTTTTTTACTTTAATGATAGTATTCTTCGCNTATTTCTATACTTTTAACGTATCCTTCAAACCCGATGATGTTGCTGAAAATCTAAAAAACCAAAATGGGTTTATTCCTGGCATACGNCCAGGTAAAAAAACATCAGAGCACTTAGAGTTTGTGCTTAATAGGGTACTAGTGCTTGGAGCGGCGTATCTTGGCGGAGTTTGTTTGCTACCGGAAATTCTTAGGGGTCAGTTCGCGATACCTTTTTATTTTGGAGGTACATCTGTTCTGATCGTAGTTTCGGTAACAATGGACACTATCCAACAAGTCCAAAGNCATTTGCTTGCTCATCAATATGAAAGTTTGATTCAGAAGTCACAACTAAGGGGTAAATCNCGTAGTAAACGGCGCCGGGGAGCGGCACGTAAATGAACATTATTCTCTTAGGAGCTCCTGGTGCTGGTAAGGGAACGCAGGCTCAATTTCTGGTAGAATCTCTCGGAATGGTTCAATTGTCGACTGGTGACATGCTCCGTGAAGCTAAAGACAGCGGAACTGAAATGGGAAAGCTTGTGGCGGANGTTATGTCTAGAGGTGACTTAGTCACTGATGAAATAGTAATAGGTTTAATTAAAGAAAAATTGGACGGGGAACAGGGTGCTGGCTTCATATTTGACGGGTTTCCTAGAACACTTGCACANGCAGATGCCCTAGGTGCGCTGCTTAAGGAGTGTAATAGAGACCTAGATCGAGTTATAGAAATTCAAGTTGATGACACTGCATTGATCAAAAGAATAGTGGGAAGATCAACCTGTGGTGGTTGTGGTCAAGTTTACCACGATGAAACTAAACCCTGGCCACTGAATGGACAGTGTAGCATTTGCGGTAGTACAGATGTGAAGCGTAGAGCTGATGATAATGAAGAAAGTTTGAAGCAGCGATTAATGGAGTATTATAAGAAAACATCTCCACTGCTTGGGTATTACTTCGCTAAAGGNAATTTGATTTCTATAAATGGNTTGCTANCNATGGANGAGGTTCGCAGTANNCTTAAAAAAGTATTGANTNTAACCTGATATATTGNTCTTAATTCAGAATTTTTATACTTAAGNCTTGACGTCGGTCNTAAATGCACATACNCACCNATATTCCNAANTGGAATCAGNNTTAACATANAGCAAATCCACNCTNNANGTGGTAGCGTAANCTTNTTNAATANAAAAGAGNTTTCGCGTTGTGAAAAAAGGTTCTGGTTTTACGGAACCGCAACGAAAGGACAGAAATGGCACGGATCGCCGGCGTAAATATNCCAACGGGTAAGCGCGTACCTATAGCTCTTACTTATATTACTGGAATTGGCTCATCAATAGCAGAAGAAATTTGTGATGCTGTCAAAATCGACAAATCAAGACGAGTAAATGAACTTTCAGACTCGGAAGTTATTGCAATGCGCGAGCACATTGACGCTAACTTTACAGTCGAAGGTGATTTGCGCCGCGAAGTGCAAATGAATATAAAAAGACTTATGGATTTGGGCTGCTATAGGGGTCTTCGTCATCGCCGAAACCTTCCTGTACGTGGTCAGCGAACTCACACTAATGCAAGAACTCGTAAAGGTCCTGCAAAAGCTATTGCTGGCAAGAAGAAATAGGAGGATCAACGTATGGCACGCGAAACACGTCGTGGGACTAAAAAGAAGGTCATTAAAAATATTGCGGCTGGGGTTGCCCACGTAAANTCTTCTTTCAATAATACAAAAATTTTAATCTCTGATGTTCAGGGAAACGCTATAGCTTGGTCATCGGCCGGCACGATGGGTTTTAAAGGTTCTCGCAAATCGACACCTTACGCAGCTCAAATGGCNGCCGAGGATGCCGGTCAAAAAGCTCAGGAGCACGGTGTAAAAACTCTAGAAGTCGAGGTGCAAGGGCCTGGTTCNGGTAGAGAAAGTGCACTTAGAGCATTAGCAGCAGTTGGTTTCAATATAACATCTATTAGGGATGTGACACCGATAGCGCACAACGGATGTCGGCCGCCCAAAAGGCGTCGTGTTTAATTTTAACTAGAATTTATTTAACTAAATAATTTTCAATATTTTNAACCTCGGGCGCGTTTGATTTTACGGTCATGAAATCAACGCAAGAATGGAGGGACTAATGATCCACAAAAACTGGGCCGAGCTCATAAAGCCAGCACAACTAGAAGTAAAACCNGGAAACGATCAGCTTAGACAAGCTACTATGATCGCCGAGCCCCTTGAAAGGGGGTTTGGTTTAACTCTCGGAAACGCACTTCGTCGCGTATTGATGAGCAGCCTGCAAGGAGCAGCAATAACCAGCATACAAATAGATAATGTCCTGCATGAATTTTCGTCTATTACTGGTGTCAGAGAAGATGTTACTGATATCGTTTTAAACTTAAAAGGTGTAGACCTGAGAATGGAGGTCGAAGGGCCTAAGCGTTTATCGATTAGTGCAAAAGGTCCAGCAATTGTAACTGCGGCCGACATATCGGAGAGTGCAGGTATTGATGTGTTAAATAAGGAACATGTAATCTGTCATTTAGATGATGGGGCAGATCTNTATATGGAATTAACAGTGAATACTGGAAAAGGTTACGTTCCGGCAGAGAAAAACAAACCAGAGGATGCACCAATTGGTCTGATGCCAATCGATGCAATTTACTCTCCAGTCAAAAAAGTGTCATACGATGTTCAACCTACCAGAGAAGGTCAGGTATTAGACTACGACAAGCTTACCATGAAAATTGAAACTGATGGCTCTATTTCTGCNGATGATGCGCTCGCTTTTGCAGCACGTATCCTACAAGATCAACTTTCAATTTTNGTGAATTTNGAGGAACCTGAGTCCGCAGATAGCGGCGATGATGATGATGGTCTCGAGTTTAACCCGCTGCTCCTCAAGAAAGTTGACGAGCTAGAGTTATCTGTACGATCAGCGAATTGTTTGAAAAACGATAATATCGTATACATTGGCGATCTGATCCAAAAAACAGAGGCTGAGATGCTTAGAACGCCTAACTTTGGTCGAAAGTCTTTGAATGAAATTAAAGAAGTTTTGTCTGGAATGGGGTTACATCTGGGTATGGATGTGGAAGACTGGCCGCCTGACAATATCGAGGAGCTTGCCAAAAAGTTTGAAGACAATTTTTAATTTATAAATGCCCATTTAGATGGGGAAATTAAGGGCAGAGGCCCCAAGGAGAGTGGCTGGCACGCACCAGCCATCAGACAAAGTATAAATAGCAGGAGATATAAATGCGTCATTCTAAAGGCTATCGCCGCTTAAATCGAACTCATGAGCATCGGAAAGCTCTATTTGCAAATATGGCTGGATCTTTAATAGAGCACGAGCAAATAAAAACCACACTGCCAAAGGCAAAAGAATTGCGGCCAATCGTTGAGAAATTAATCACTTTATCCAAAAGAGGCGATTTACACGCACGTCGTTTAGCATCGGCTCAGCTAAAAGAAGATCAGTATGTGACCAAACTTTTTGATGTGCTTGGACCACGTTATACAGAGCGCAAGGGTGGGTACACCAGAGTTTTGAGGGCTGGTTTCCGTTATGGTGATATGGCTCCAATGGCAATAATTGAATTTGTAGACCGTGATATTTCAGCAAAAGGAGCGGCCGACAAAGCAAGGGTTGCAGAAGAAGAGAGTGCTGAAGAAGCATAACCTGAAAATTATGTTTATTATTAGGATACCCCAGCAGAAAAGCTGGGGTTTTTTTTTGGTAAATCTTTAACTATAATAAACTGATTAAAACTTAAGAGTAGTATGTTANGTACGCCATTTTAGTTTGAGTTTCTATCAGATGATCTAATTGAGAAAATAAATGGAACGCTTGCAATGACTTCCAAGTTAATTGATGAATTAACATCTAGCGTTTTGCAGCCCACTCAATATCTGATTTCTCATGGTGGCGACAGAATGATAGTGCGTAACCGAATATGACAGATTTATTTGAAAGCGTTTCAAAAGTTCCTAAGGATGAAATTTCTCAAACAAATACTCCTTTAGCGGAGAAACTTCGACCAAAATCTCTTAATGAAGTAGTAGGCCAGGACAGGCTTCTCGCTGCTGATGGCCAGCTGGCGTTAATGGTAAAAAGTAGCCAGTTGGTCTCAATAATTTTTTGGGGTCCACCGGGGGTTGGTAAAACTACCATAGCTCGCGCGATCGCAAACGAAGTTAGTGCTCACTATGAGGAAATAAGTGCAATTTTTTCTGGTGTTTCAGATTTAAAAAAATTATTAAATGCTGCCTCAGTTAGGTACTCTAACGGAGCTAGAACCATTTTATTCGTAGATGAAATTCATCGATTTAATAAATCTCAGCAGGATAGTTTTCTTCCTTACATGGAAAATGGCTCCATTATATTGATAGGAGCCACCACTGAAAATCCGTCATTCGAATTAAATTCGGCATTGCTGTCGCGGTCTCAAGTCTTAATTCTAGAGCGGCTTAACGCTGAAGACCTCCTGAAGATTTTTAATCGTGCAATTGGTTCTATGAAAAATGCACCTATGTTTTCAGAAAATGCAATTTCTTTTATCATCGAGATGTCAGATGGGGATGGAAGGTCATTATTAAATTACATAGAGCAGGTTGCCTCTTGGAACAGTAATAATAGAGTCACTGAGCAAGATCTTGAAACTAGACTTTCTCGCAGAGTTACAAATTATGATAAAAAAGGCGATCATCATTACAATCTAATTTCAGCTCTACATAAATCTGTAAGGGGATCCGATCCAGATGGGGCTTTGTATTGGCTAGCGAGGATGTTAGAGGGTGGTGAAGACCCAAGTTACATATGCCGGCGTTTGGTTAGGATAGCAGCAGAGGATATTGGTCTTGCAGATCTGCATGCAGCATCAATATGTATTGAGACTTGGCAAGCCTATGAGAGGCTTGGAAGCCCAGAGGGAGACCTGTCTTTGGCAAGAGCTGTTTGCTATCTAGCGCTAGCTCCAAAATCAAATGCTGTATACAAGGCTTTCAATTCGGCAAGAAAATTAGCACAAGAAACTGGTTCAATGCCGCCGCCGTTAGATATTCTCAACGCACCAACGCAACTGATGAAGGAAAATGGTTTTGGAGATGGGTATATATATGATCATGACAGCGAGAATGCGTTTGCTGGCCAGAACTTTTTTCCGAAAGAGTTATCTCGCGAAGTTTTCTTTAACCCGGTGGAAAGAGGCTTTGAACGTGAACTAAAAAAAAGAGTTACCTATTTTGAAAAGCTCAGATTGAAACGTGATAGAAATATGTGATATTGACATTAATTTCGCATAAACTCAGAAAGAGCCACGTGCTATGATGTCAAAAATGTTCTGAGTATTTTAAGCTCAGTCAGGATAATGTTAATGAGTGTACAAATATTAGAAATTTCGGCATCAGACGATGATCAACGGCTAGATCGCTGGTTAAGGCGTAGTTTTCCACAGCTTACCCAAGGTCGAATTGAGAAAATGTGCAGAAAGGGTGAGGTAAGAATAAATGGTGCACGATGTAAAGCCTCAAGCCGTATAAAGGTTGGACAGTCTCTAAGAATTCCACCGCTAACTAACCCAGATCCTGAACATCAAAGACCTNATAATTCGATTACTGAGCATGATGCTGNCGCANTAATGAAAACGGTTATTTACCGTGATGATCATATTATAGCTCTAAATAAGCCTGCAGGGTTAGCCACCCAAGGTGGTAGTAAACAAAAAAAACATATAGATGGATTCACTGAAGCACTTAAATTTGAGATGGATGAGAAGCCAAGATTAGTACACCGCTTGGATAAAGAAACTTCTGGCGTCTTGCTATTGGCTCGCACCAGGAAAGTCGCTCAGTATTTGGCGGATGCTTTCAAGCAAAAGAGGACACGTAAAATTTACTGGGCTGCAGTAGCAGGTGTACCGACCCCACATTCTGGAACAATTAATTACGGATTAGTAAAGTCAAGTTTCAGGGATTTTGAGAAAATGCGATGTGTCCACCCTAATGACATAAAAAAAGTGGACGGAGCTAAACATGCAGCAACGGACTATATGGTTTTGACGCAACTTGCTAAACGAGGTTCGTGGCTAGCAATGGCTCCTATTACTGGTCGAACACACCAACTTAGAGCCCATATTGCCGAATTAGGTCATCCTATCATTGGTGATAAAAAATATGGTAACATGAGCCAGCAAAATTTGGGAGATGGATGGGGCGCTCAACTTGGTGGTGAGCTTAGTGATGACCTTCATTTACATGCACGTTATTTGAAACTTGAACACCCAGTAACGAGAAAGCCTTTAGAAATAATAGCTGATTTGCCTGATCACATGGCGCATACTTGGAAGACATTTGAGTGGAATGGCAGAGACTTTTCCAATGATCCATTTTTGGATTCATTGGAATAATATCGATGGCAGTCATAGTCAATATTTATGCATACCTAAATTATGTGACCTTTGTCGTGTTTGATTGGAAATGTAATGAGTGAATGGAAGATTAAATGTACATGGGAAACAGTTGATGTACAGAAATATGAGACTGGGTTTTTAGTGACCCTTGATAATCGGCCCATCGTAACCCCCGCCAAAAATACCTTGGTATTGCCTTCAAGTGATTTAGCAAAAAAAGTAGCAGACGAGTGGAGAGAACAAAGTAATGAAATTATTCCTGAAGAAATGCCTTTTACTAGATTGTCGAATTCGGCCATAGACAAGGTTTCATTGCAATTTCAGGAAGTTGCAGACATTTTGTCAGAATATGGCGAAACTGATCTGTTTTGTTACAGAGCCTCTAGTCCTACTGAACTTATCGAGAGGCAAACGACTGCCTGGGATCCATTTTTAGATTGGGCAAATGGCGCTTTGAAGGTAAGCATGAAGATATCTTCTGGAGTTATGTTTATAGAACAAGATGTTGATGAGATGCAGAAGTTGAAGGCTCCAATTTACAATATGACACCTTTTCAATTAACAGCTTTTCATGAGCTTGTTACCATTACGGGTAGCCTAATAGGCGCCTACGCCTTTGTTGAAAAAGCATTTACGGCTGATCAAATTTGGTTGGCATCTCAGGTTGATGAAGAATGGCAGATAGAGCAGTGGGGAAGTGATGAGGAGGCGGTCGCAAGTTCCAAAAATAAATATAGTGATTTTAAAATTGGATGCGAATTTTTTCAAATAGTAAGCTAAAGACTATTTTTTTAATAAAAATGGTAAAAAAATCCAAAAAACGTTAATATATTAGCGTTTGTGACCTTGACCTTTTAGGTCCATTTGGGACACACTCCGTCCACTTAGTTGACGGGGGGCGAGCATTTTACGCTAACTTACCTGGTCGATTTTTTTAATGCCCGTATTTGGGCAAATTTAGGAAGAGGTAAAAATGAAAACTTCATTTATTCTTGGCGCAGTGACTGTAGCTGGGCTAACTGCTGGTGCTGCTTTCGCAGGCACACTAGATGACGTTAAGGCGCGTGGCAAATTGAATTGCGGCGTTTCAACTGGTGTTCCAGGTTTTGCAGAGCCGGATGCAAACGGTGTTTGGCAAGGTTTTGATGTAGCTGTATGTCGCGCAGTTGCAGCAGCGGTGCTCAGCGATTCTGATGCTATTGAATTCGTTCCAACTACTGGTAAGACACGTTTTACAGCGTTGGCTTCTGGTGAAATTGACATGTTGGCACGAAATACAACTTGGACTTTCAGCCGTGATGTTGATCTTAA
>PAHS01000013.1 GCA_002711145.1 Marinovum sp.
GAAGGCTCGATAATTGATGCTACAATAAGCGATGCCTCAAACAGCCAATTGATGGTCTATTAAGTGAATATTGCATATTTAAAGATTACACAAAGCAATGTCCCAACTTGAACAGCCAATTCTTTACAATTTTAGAAGGTGCCCATACGCAATAAGAGCAAGGCTTGCCCTATCGTATGCGAACGTAAATGTAGAAATTCGAGAAGTAGTCCTGAAAAATAAACCAGCGGAATTTTTAGCTACATCGCCAAGTGGCACCGTTCCTTCATTGAAGCTGACAGATACAATACTTGATGAAAGTCTGGATATTATGGAATGGGCGTTAAGTCAGTGTGATCCAATAAATTTAATGGATATGCCCTCTCGTGGCTTTGACTTAATTACAGAGTGTGATGGAAATTTTAAGCAGCATCTTGATCGAGCAAAGTATCCAAATAGATTTCCAAAAACGGACCCTATAGAGTCCAGAGATAAAGCAGCACTGTTCCTATACAAATTAGAAAAAATGCTTTCCCCCAATTTGTTTGGAAAAAATATGTCTATTGCCGATTTAGCAATTTTACCTTTTGTTAGACAATTTGCTCATATAGACCACGTCTGGTTTTATGCCCAAGACTGGATTAATTTAATCAACTGGCTAGATAATTTTAAGCAAAGTTCAGAATTCAATAAAATTATGACCAAATCAGCTCCGTGGCGGTCAGGTGATACCCCGATTATGTTTTCTGATCTTTATTCTTTAATATAATCTTTATGTTTGCGTTACTTAATTTCTTGTGAATATTAGTTAAAATATTTGTTATCTCACAAAGGGCTCAAATGTTCCGACTATATCACGTGCCATTATCACCATTTTGCAGAAAAGTTCGTTTAAGCCTTGCAGAAAAGAAAATTGAAGTAGAACTCATTGAGGAGCGTTATTGGGACAAGTCAGCAGATTTCTTGAGGAGAAACCCTGCAGGCAAATTACCTGTTTTGAAAATTGATGATGAAATACTTTCGGAAAGTGCTGCAATATGTGAGTATTTGGAAGAAGCGTATCCTGATAAAGCTTTACTGCCAGAGAATCCTAAGGAAAGGTTTGAGGCTCGAAGGTTAGTTTCGTGGTTTGATGATAAATTTCATAACGAAGTTACATCTAAGCTACTTTATGAGCGGGTAAATAAGAAAATAATGGGACAGGGGTTTCCCGATAGTAAATTTATAAAAGAGGGTTCAAAAAATATTAAGTATCATATTGACTACATGGCGTGGTTGCTCGAGCATCGACGTTGGTTGGCTGGAGAAGTTATGACGCTTGCAGATTTTGCCGCCGCTGCCCATTTTTCTACCCTTGATTATNTAAGTGATGTGGATTGGANTNGGTCCAATGCNGTTAANGATTGGTATGCTAANATAAAATCAAGACCAGCATTNCGTAATTTACTTGCTGACCAGGTTTCTGGCTTCTTACCGCCAGTTCATTATAATGATTTAGATTTTTAATTTGTAGGCATAACAGTGACAGATTTAAAATCTAAATTGGTTGATCAAGCTAAGGATCTAGGATTTGATTTAATAAAAGCTTGTAGTCTGTCAGACACGCCATCTATTTCTAAGTCTTTGAGAAAATTCTTAAATTTGAATTATCATGGGCAGATGAGCTGGCTTTCAGAGAAAATTGAGTGGCGTGAAGATCCTAAAATTCTTTGGCCTGAGGCTAAAACAATCATTATGCTTGCCCAGAGTTACACTCCTGAGCACGACCCAATGGAAGTCTTAAATTACCCCGATAAAGCTGCAATTTCTGTTTATGCGCAAAATAAAGATTATCATGTAATTATTAAGAAAAAATTAAAATCGTTAGCTCGTTGGTTAATCTCAGAGGCAGGTGGTGAGGTAAAAGTATTTGTTGATACAGCACCCGTGCCGGAAAAACCGTTAGGACAGGCGGCAGGTCTAGGCTGGCAAGGAAAGCATACTAATCTGGTAAGTCGTGAGTTGGGGAACTGGTTTTTCATTGGATCCATCTTTACGACACTAGAAATTGAACCTGATAAGCTAGAACTCGACCATTGCGGTTCATGTCAGTCATGTATTGATGTTTGTCCTACTGACGCTTTCCCGAAGCCCTATCAAATAGATGCAAGACGCTGCATCTCCTACCTTACTATAGAACACCGTGGTTCAGTTGACGTGGAGTTGCGATCAAAAATTGGAAACCGGATATACGGATGCGATGACTGTTTGGCTGTTTGTCCTTGGAATAAATTTGCCAAAGCAGGCAGCGAGACTAGGCTTTACGCCCGTGAGGAACTGAAAATGCCAGATTTGACAGAATTTGTTACTCTAGACGACAAAGGCTTTAGAGATAAGTTTTCAGGTAGTCCTATAAAGCGTATTGGTCGCGATAGATTTATAAGAAATGTTTTATATGCGATTGGTAATTCTGGGGAGAAAAGGTTTAAAAAAGTTGTGACACCTCTCGTTAAAGACCCAGATTTGGCAGTAAGTGAAGCTGCAACTTGGGCTCTTACCAAATTAGTTCAAAATAGTAATAAATAATGTGCTGAAAGCTTTTTTGATTCAAATCATTGTAGAAAGGTCTTGGAGAGTAAAGTGACATTTTTCTTAGGAGTAGATACTGGGGGTACATATACTGATGCTGTTATTTTACAAGATGAAGAAAAAGTTATCGCCAGTGCTAAGGCTCTTACTTCGCGGCAAGATTTGGCTATTGGAATATCTGAAGCTGTGCGAAATGTCCTTAATAAATCTTCGATAAAACCCAAGGATATCTCTCTTGTTTCGCTTTCAACTACTTTAGCAACAAACGCTTTAGTTGAAGATCAAGGTGGAAGTGTTGCTTTAATATTTGTTGGNTTTCGNGATGGTGATCTAACTAAGCACAAAATTCATGATGCACTNNAGGGAGANCCAGTTNTACAAACTNAAGGNGGTCACAATCANGCTGGNGAGGAGACGNGCCAGCTGAACATTGAGGAAATNAAAAAATGGATTTTAAACCTTGATGGAATCTCAGCTTTTGCNATTGCAAGCCAATTTGCAACGCGCAATGCTGCCCACGAAGTAAAAATTATAGAATTAATAAAAGGTCTAACTGACAAGCCTATTACTGCCTCTCATCAATTATCATCCAAACTCAATGGACCACGAAGGGCTCTTACTGCGGTTCTTAATGCCAGGCTAATTGGGATAATTGATCAATTAATAAGTCGCTGTGAGATTACCCTTTCTAGGATGAGCATTAATGCACCTTTGATGGTCGTGCGTGGTGATGGTGCGCTAATATCTTCCAGNGANGCCCGAGAAAAGCCGATCGAGACCATTTTGAGTGGGCCTGCAGCATCGATCGTGGGTGCCAAATGGATGACTGATTTAACCCTTGGATTTGTATCCGACATAGGTGGGACTACTACTGATGTTGCCTTGCTNAAGGATGGGCGGCCAGCTCTCGATCCAGCNGGGGCACGCGTAGGTAATTTTCGCACAATGGTAGAGGCNGTGGCGGTGCGNACAACAGGNTTGGGCGGNGATAGCCAAGTACATTTTCTATCTGAAGGACTAAAGGGGGGCTTACACTTGGGTCCCAAACGATTAGTTCCTATNTCTTTGCTCGCGCATCAAGAACCACANATNCATGATATTTTGGATGAACAATTGAGAACTTCAGNTCCNGGGGAGTATGATGGAAAATTTGTTCGTCTAATTTCAAATCCTNNTGAGCANAGTTTGACCTCTAGAGATATGAAAGTACTTTCACGTATTGAGAGAANCTCAAAGCCACTTAAATCGGTTATTCAGACTAGGATTGAGATCAAGTCTTTAGAGCGACTAGTATCTCGAGGTATAGTACAAGTTTCAGGAGTTACNCCCTCTGACGCCAGTCATGTACTGAAAAATATGACTACTTGGGATGGAGAAGCCGCAGAAAAAGCTATTACGCTTTTTGGCCGCAGGCGCAAGGGCTCTGGTGATTTATTGACGGAAACTGCGGAAGATTTGTCGAGAATGATCATCGCTCAATTACATCGACAAACAGCCNTGTTTTTATTAGAAAGTGCATTTCATGAAGAAGATAAATTTAATCAGCCAGCAGAAGAGTTGGCGAATAATATACTAATGTTTGAGGGCTTAACTGGTCACAAGAATATAGTGAAAATTGATACTGGTTTAAATCTACCCGTTGTAGCTTTAGGCGCCTCTTCTGGTTCATATTATCCAGCAATTGGTGATCTTTTGAAGTGTGATATGATCCTTCCCAAACATAGCGATGTGGCAAATGCTATTGGTGCAGTTGTTGGGCGTATTACCATGCGAGTTCAAGGGTCTATTACGTCTCCAAGTGAAGGTCAATTTCGGGTGCATTTCCCCCATGGACCGAAGGACTTTTTAAATGAGGAGAAAGCACTTACTTCTCTCGAAAATTTTTTATTGGATAAAGCCATTAATAAGGCGCGTGGCTCCGGTGCGGAAGATATTGTAACGAAAGTGTTCAGAGATATAAAAAAAGCAAAAGCTGAAGCGCGACATGTGTTCGTAGAGGCNATTTTAACTGTAGAGGCCTCTGGGCGTCCTAGAATATCAGAGAAAATTTAATTTCCATCATATCCAGCCATATGCTTTGCTCCTCGATCACGTGCTAGCTTTATTTGTTTTTGTCTCTCTCTAAAACGGCTTTTGTCATAGTCTGAAGTTTTATCGAAGCATTGGTGGCACGAAACACCATGTTCGTACTTACTGTGATTTTGATCTTTTGGAAGGATTGGACGACGACACGCATAACACAGCAGGTGTGGCCCCTCGCCCAGCCTGTGCCCGACCGATACCCTAGCGTCAAACACGAAGCAGTCACCTTCCCAACTACTGTGTTCTTCAGGAATGTCTTCTAAATATTTTAGAATTCCACCTTTCAGATGGTGTACTTCTTTTACTCCTTTTCCTAAGAGGTAGTTAGTCGACTTCTCACATCGAATTCCACCAGTACAGAACATAGCAATTTTTTTATTGTGGAATTTATCTTTATTTTTTTCCCACCATTCTGGAAATTCGCTGAAACTTTTTGTATTCGGGTTCACTGCACCTTTAAAGGTTCCGATCCCTACCTCGTAATCATTTCTTGTATCAATTACTACCACATCGGGTGAATTAACCAAAGAGTCCCAATCTTTTGGTTCAACATATTTCCCAACTATCTCTGTTGGGTTCACGTTAGGTTGACCCATAGTTACAATTTCTTTTTTTAATTTTACTTTCATTCTTGGAAATGGCGGCAAAGAAGCGGTACTCTCTTTGTGTTGAATACTGCTGCAACCTGGTAAAGTTTTTATGTATTCTAGCACACTATCGATGCCGCCTCTCGTACCTGCGATGGTGCCATTTATTCCCTCTGGCGCTAGTAAAAGTGATCCCTTAACCCCAGAAACATTACATTTATCTTGCAAGGAGCTACATATATCTCGATGATCTTTGAACCGAGTAAAATGATATAATGCCGCAACTATAAACATTAATAAAACCTCAATATCTGCATTTATTTTAATATTTTTCTATTATTTGAAAACATCAAAATTATTTTTTTAATTACTTAGTAATGTCAAAAGCTAAAGGCTTAACTTGTTTAAACATACCAGTGTCCTTTAATTGATTAACTGCATCTGAAGTTATTGGTCCATCAAGATAAAGTAAGGCTATGGCTTCACCACCAATTTCTGAACGCCCTAAAGTAAAATTAGCAATATTTATCTTATTTGTTCCCAGAATTTGCCCAAGCTGCCCTATTATTCCAGGAACGTCTTCGTTAGTGGTGTAAAGCATGTCTTTTCCGACTTCTGCATCCAAGTTTATACCTTTTATCTGAATAAACCTTGGTTTTCCATCACTGAATACCGTGCCACCTATTGAACGTTCTCGAGTTTTTGTTACGGCGGTTACTTTTATGTATCCATCAAATGCCCCAGATTTGTCTTGGTTTGTTGTGGAAATTTGGATGCCGCGCTCTTTTGCGATTACTGGGGCCGAAACCATGTTCACATCTGGGTTGACCTTCTTCATAATGCCAGCGATCGCAGAACAATTTAAGGCTGCTAAATTCATTTTTGAAACCGTACCATCATATAAGATATTAATGGCTTCAAGAGGTTCGTCAGTCATTTGACCTATGAAGCTTCCGAGATGTCCAGCTAAGTTAACCCAGGGGCGCATTATTTTGGCTTCTTCCGCAGTCATTGAAGGCATATTCAAAGCATTTTCTACCGCGCCATCATTAAGATAATTAGCCATTTGCTCAGCTACTTGAATCGCAACATTTTCTTGTGCTTCGCTCGTTGCAGCCCCAAGATGCGGGGTGCAAACAACATTTGGAATTTTAAATAATGGATTGTCAGTAGCCGGTTCATCTGAGAATACATCAAACGCAGCTCCTGCAATGTGTCCAGACCGGATAAGATCGGCAAGCGCATTTTCATCAACCAAACCACCCCTAGCACAGTTAATTATTCGAACGCCCTTTTTTGTTTTGCTTAAATTTTCTCGACTTAAAATATTTTTTGTTGCATCAGTAAAAGGAACATGAAGAGTTATGAAGTCCGATTTTTCAAGCAGCTTATTAAGTTCAACTTTTTCTATGCCCATGCTTTCAGCCTTTTCTTCGCTGAGGAAGGGGTCATAAGCTAGGACTTTCATTTGTAAAGCACGAGCCCTCTCACAAACAATTCCACCAATATTGCCAGCGCCAATAACACCAAGCGTTTTTCTTGTAAGCTCGACACCCATAAACTTTGATTTTTCCCATTTTCCTTCTTGAGTGGAAATTGATGCCTCTGGTATTTGACGCGCTACCGCAAACATCATGGCGATTGCGTGTTCAGCTGTGGTTATCATATTCCCAAAGGGTGTGTTCATGACGATAATACCCTTTTTTGACGCTTCTACCTTGTCTATATTATCGGTTCCTATTCCGGCCCGCCCTATGACTTGAAGTTTTTTTGCATTTCTAAGAATTGTGGGTGTGACCCTAGTTGCTGACCTGATGGCTAATCCGTCATAGTTTCCTATTATTTCAGCAAGCCTTTGCTTATCTTTACCAACCTCAGGCATGAAATCGACTTCAATACCTTTTTCTTTAAATATTTTAATAGCAGTCTCAGATAACTTATCGGAAACGAGTACCTTGGGTGCCATATTGAACTCCTTGATTAATAGAATAAAAAATACATGTAAAATTAAAATAAAGAGCCAGCGCTCTAAACTAACCCTGCTAATTCTTCGTGATACGCCCATTCAATCCATGGAAGCATTCGTTCCAAGTCAATTTTATTGACGGTCCCACCACACCAAATTCGCAGTCCAGGAGGTGCATCTCTATAAGCAGCAATATCGAAGGCCACTTTTTCATCTTCTAAGCGTTTAGCGATAGCTTTCGAAAACCTTACTCCATCCATAATTTTTGGATCAGTAAATTGTAGGCAAACCGACGTTACTGAACGGGTTTCGGGATCAACGGCAAGATTATCTATCCAATCCCGTTGATCGCAGAAAGTCCAAACTGTTTTTGCGTTAGCCTCAGCTCGAGAAATTAATTCGTCTAAACCTCCAATATCGCGAGCCCATTTCAATGCATATAAAAAATCTTCAACTGCCAGCATTGAAGGCGTATTAATTGTGGCACCCTCGAAAATACCTTGGATCAATTTATTATTTTTGGTCATTCTAAATATTTTTGGAATTGGCCACTCAACTGTATGATTTTCTAGGCGTTCAATCGACTTTGGTGATAATATTATTATACCGTGAGCAGCTTCTCCACCCATAACTTTCTGCCAGCTAAATGTTGTAACATCCAACTTTTCGAATGGCAGTCTAACTGCAAAAGCGGCAGATGTAGCATCACAAATTGTGAGGCCTTCCCTTTCGACGGGGATATCGTGTCCGTTCTTCATGCAAACACCGGAAGTTGTACCATTCCAAGTGAATACCACGTCGTTGGTATAGTCGATTGATGACATGTCAACGATGTGACCATAGTTAGCAGTTTTAATTTCAGGACTAATTTTTAACTCATTAACAGCATCATTAATCCAGTCTTTTCCAAAGCTTTCCCAAGCTACCATTGTAGTTTTACGGGCACCTAGAAGTGACCACATTGCCATCTCTAAGGCTCCGGTGTCCGAAGCTGGTACTATCCCCACTTTATAATCAGAGGGAACATCTAGTATTTCTTTTATGCTATCTATTAATTGTTTAAGTTTTACTTTGCCAACATTAGCACGATGCGACCTGCCTATTGCCGCTGTGCGAAGATTATCTGTGGTGAATGTTGGGTATTTGGCGCATGGTCCAGATGAAAAATATGCGTTATCCGGCCGCATAACCGGTTTTTTTATGTTCATTTATGTTATCCTTACAGATATCTGCCCCTCGTTGGGGAGGGGTGTCCCACCAATATCGTTATAGGTTTTGAAAGACTTTCACAAGATCGATTTAAACGTTATATCGCTTTTAAGTTTGGTAATATGTTCAGTGGAAAATTTTCAATGTATAACGTTATACTTCTTTGTTCTGATGGATCAGGTGCTCTAAGTCATCAATTGGTAAATTCCGTTTATTCATCCCTGGGTGGTCAGGATTTACTGTGGCTAGGTCATAACGAAGCTGTATGTTTTAATGTAGAAAAGCAAAGCAACGAGTTTTCATCAGTATGGGCGGAATTGCAGCTTTCAAAGATAGATATGGTTATCCGAAAGAAGGAAAATCATTTTAAGTCGCTGCTATTGGCTGACATGGATAGTACTATGATAGAGCAAGAATGCATTGATGAACTCGCTGATATGTATGGAGTGGGAAGTAAAGTAAAGAAAATCACAACACGTGCCATGAATGGAGAGTTAGGATTTCAAGATGCTTTAAACGAACGAGTAGCTTTATTGGCGCAATGCCCCAATAGCATTATTGAGCACGTTTTGGAACGAAGAATAACCTTTCGCTCTGGCGGTAAAGCCTTGGTTAGTACTATGAAATCGAACGGTGCATACACGGCCTTAGTATCTGGTGGTTTCACAGCTTTCTCCACTCCTGTCAGCGAAATTTTAGGCTTTGATGAGCACCACGCAAATATACTAATTGAAGAAAATGGGATATTTACTGGTGAGGTAGCTGATCCGATCTTGGGGAGAAATGAAAAGGTAAATAGACTAAACCGTCTAGTTCAAGATCGAGGGCTTTCACACAAGGATGTTTTGGCCGTTGGAGATGGAGCTAATGATTTAGGGATGCTAGAGTTAGCCGGAATGGGTGTTGCTATGCATGCAAAACGAATTGTAGCTGAAAAGTGTGATATTGTGATTAATCACTGTGATCTAACCTCTTTGCTTTATCTCCAAGGGTATAGAAAAGAAGATTTCGTAGAGACTGAAATAAACCACTAAGTACTATTTTGAAAGCATCGTTTGAAATAGATTTTAATGGTCTATATTCTTACCTAAGTGGAGAAAAAGTAGGAATAGTTGTTGTGTCAAAATACTTCAAAGATTTAAAGCGCATTGACCAATTAAATGAGATTGAGCACTGGGTTACCCAACAAAGTGGTACCGAAAGACCTGGTACGGGGAAATATCTTAAGAATAAGAACCTAGGTATTTACGTAGATATTGTTTCAGGGGAGCCATTATTTTCTTCTGGTGATAAATATGAGTCTGGCTGTGGTTGGCCCAGTTTTACAAAACCATTAGTGTCGTCGCATGTTGAAGAGCTACAAGATAGTAGTCACGGAATGTCGCGTACTGAGGTGCGATCAAAATTTGGGGATAGCCATCTTGGGCATGTCTTCCCAGACGGGCCACCCGAGAGAGGTGGTTTACGTTATTGTATAAATTCAGCTAGTTTGCGATTTATTCCAGTCGATGAGATGGAAGCAGAAGGCTATGGTGACTACATTGGTCAAATAGGGGTTTAATATGGCTAAAGCAATTTTTGCTGGTGGATGTTTTTGGGGAATGGAAGAGTTAATTCGCGTTCGCCCAGGTATCCTGGGTACGCGAGTCGGATACACAGGAGGGCACGTAAGCAATCCAACTTATCAAATGGTTTGTACTAAAACCACTGGGCATGCCGAAGCGATAGAAATAGAGTATGATAAATCGGTTACTTCTTATAGAGCGCTATTAGAGTTCTTTTTCCAAATACATGATCCAACTACTTTAGATCGTCAGGGAAACGATATAGGTGACTCCTACAGATCCGAAATATTTGCCGTTAATTCTGAGCAAGAGACCGAAGCAAACGATGTTATTTCTAAAATTAACGCAAGTGGGCATTGGCCAGGAAAAGTGGTTACCAAGGTTTCAAAGGCCACTGATTTTTGGGAAGCTGAACCAGAACATCAGAACTATCTGCAACGATATCCCAGGGGCTACACGTGCCATTTCCTCAGGGATAACTGGATATTACCGAAGTCTTAANTCTACTAATAATTCACTTAAGATTTTTTTTGATTGCAACGTTCAAATTGTTGACGATGAACTGAATACCACCTATCGTCATTTGCTCTATGCCCGAGTGTTTTCCCTTATTGAGGTAACGGTAAATGAATATAAGAAACCATTTTCCTACTGAAGAATTACAAAAACGTGATGCTGCGCATCATTTACATCCATTTTCCTCTCAAAATGATGTAGCAAAGAAGGGGGCAAAAATAATTACCTCCGCGCAGGGGGTTTATGTTTACGATAGCAATGGTGAGCAACTATTGGATGCTATGGCTGGATTGTGGTGTGTTAATATCGGTTATGGTAGAGAAGAACTGGCTCAGGCTGCTGAACGGCAGATGAGAGAATTACCATATTATAACACTTTTTTTCAAACCACGCATATCCCAGCCATCGATCTATCAGAAAAACTTGCAGAATTGGCCCCCGGGGACCTTAATCACATTTTTTACGCTGGTTCAGGCTCCGAAGCAAATGACACCAATATACGCATTGTCAGGCAATACTGGGCAGCGATAGGGCATGATGAGAAAAATATAATTATCAGCAGAAAAAATGCTTATCATGGATCTACTCTNGGCGGGGCNTCTTTAGGCGGTATGAATGCAATGCATCAGCAGGGTGGTTTGCCTATTCCTAACGTGCACCATATTAACCAGCCAGATTGGTGGGCAGAAGGTGGTGATCTCAGTCCGGAGGAATTTGGATTGGTGAGAGCCAAAGAGTTGGAAGATGCGATAACTGCACTTGGTGAAAACAGAGTGGCGGCGTTCATAGCGGAACCTGTGCAGGGGGCGGGTGGTGTCATAGTCCCACCAGATACATACTGGCCAGAAATTCAGAGGATTTGTGACAAGTATGAGATTATTTTAATCGCTGATGAGGTTATTTGTGGTTTTGGAAGGACTGGTAACTGGTTTGGTTCACAAACTTTGAATATTAGGCCCGACATTATGACAATTGCTAAGGGATTAAGTTCTGGCTATCAGCCTATTGGTGGTTCGATTGTTTCAACAAAAATAGCTAACGTGATCGGAAAAGACGAGTTTAATCATGGATATACATATTCAAGTCATCCAGTTGCAGCTGCTGTAGCGTTAGCTAATTTGAACATTATTGAATCCGAAGGACTTGTTGAGCGCGTTCGTAATGATACGGCGCCATACCTGGCAAAAAAGTGGGCTACTTTAACTGANCACCCAATGGTCGGTGAAGCAAAAATTGTNGGGNTGATGGGTTCGATAGCATTAACGCCTGATAAGGCAATGCGTGCAAAATTTTCATCCCAATCTGGAACCGTAGGGTACATCTGCCGTGAGCGTTGTTTTGCTAACAATTTAATAATGCGTCACGTAGGGGACAGAATGATTATATCTCCCCCATTAATTATTAATGAAGAACAGATTGATATCTTGATTGATCGCGCCGTTCAATCTTTAGACGAAGCCATGNGCATAGTTAAGGCTGATGGCTTATGGGAACCTGCGCAGCTCTAAATATTTTTGTAAAAAATCGTGATTGTAATCGGACCATTAGATAAAAAGTTCATATACTGTTGATCTAGTGTCAGTTCATATGTTTTAATCAAACGATTCTACACAGATGCTAAAAAAACATTAGGAATTTTATATATTGGCCAAAGACACACATTTGGAAGCTTTTGTTAAGTTTAATCGAGTGCAAAAGAGCTATGATGGGGAAACGCTGGTAGTAAAAGACCTGAATCTTGAAATTCCAAAAGGTGAGTTTTTAACCATGCTTGGCCCTTCTGGTTCAGGTAAGACTACTTGCTTAATGATGCTGGCTGGCTTTGAAACAGCGACACATGGCGATATAATGTTAAACGGAATTTCAATAAATAATATCCCACCGCACAAGCGCGGTATTGGAATGGTCTTTCAAAATTATGCATTATTTCCACATATGACGGTGGCAGAAAATTTGTCTTTTCCATTAGAAGTGAGAAAGCTTGAAAAATCTTTACGTGAAGAAAAGGTAGAAAGAGCCTTGAATATGGTGGAGATGGGTGGCTTTAAAGGAAGACGGCCTGCACAGCTCTCTGGTGGTCAGCAACAGCGTATTGCCCTAGCCAGGGCACTGGTTTTTGAGCCTGAGTTAGTTTTGATGGATGAGCCATTAGGCGCTTTAGATAAACAACTTCGTGAAAAAATGCAGTTTGAAATAACTGCTCTTGCACATCGTCTAGGTATCACTGTTGTCTATGTCACACATGATCAAACGGAAGCTTTGACAATGTCAGATCGGGTGGCAGTATTTAATGATGGTCGTATTCAGCAATTAGCTACTCCCGATCAGCTATACGAGGAACCGGAGAATAGTTTTGTCGCGCAGTTTATTGGTGAAAACAATACTCTAAACGGTATAGTCAAAGGCTTGAAAAATGATATTGCGAAAGTGGAATTAGACAGTGGCGACATTATTGATTGCAAACCAGTAAATGTGTCTGGAATTGGAGAACGAACTCAAGTTTCCATTAGGCCGGAAAGAGTAGAGTTAAATAAAAAGAAGCTTCCTGCAGGAGCTCACACTATAAATGCTGAAGTTTTAGAGTTCATTTACATGGGAGATATTTTTAGAACCAGACTCAAAGTTGCTGGTAACGAAGACTTCATAGTAAAAACGAGAAATTCATCTGATCAAGTTAGGTTAAAGCCTGGGGAAAAGGTCGAAATAGGCTGGTCTCCCGAGTGTTGCCGTGCTTTAGATGCTTGAGGAGTAATAGGATTGGCTTATTCATTTTGGATAAAGCTTTCACAGTATTGGTTGAGTTGCCCGTGAGGCCAACGCTGTTTTTTGATAACGGGTAAAATGGGAGAAGCTAATGAACTTCACTAAAACAATTTTGACAACTGCTTCGGCTGCATTAATTTCAGGTGCCGCTTTTGCTGGAAGTCACATGTCTATGGAAATGACTATCGTGTCTTGGGGTGGAGCGTACTCCAATTCCCAACTAAAAGCATACCACGAACCCTATTCAGCGAATACTGGTGTGACAATTCTTAATGATGATAGTTCATCTACCGCTGTTGCTCAGCTTAGGGCAATGAATGAAGCGAAAAATATCACTTGGGATGTTGTAGATGTAGAGGCCGCACCGGCCATGCAGCTCTGCGATGAAGGCTTGGCGATAGAGATTGATCCTGACACTATGCTTGCACCTGCACCAGATGGCACACCCGCATCTGAAGATTTTGGCGATATGCTCGTTTCTGAGTGTTTTATTCCGCAGATTGTTTATTCTACAACATTTGGGTATAGAACTGATCTTGTAGGCGACACGGCTCCAAGCAGTGTTTGTGATGTATTTAATACAGCTGCTTATCCTGGAAAAAGATCACTATTCAGCGTTCCAATTAATACAATGGAATGGGCTCTTTTATGTGACGGAGTAGCTAAAGCTGATATATATGACACGCTCGAAACAGAAGCAGGCCAAGATAGAGCATTAGCTAAGTTGGATACCATCAAAGATGACGTAATTTGGGTTTCATCTGGTTCAGATACTCCTCAATTACTCGCCGATGGCGAGGTGATCATGGGCGCTACTTACAATGGACGCTTATTCTCATTGATCGAAGAGCAAAAGCAGCCTGTTGCAATGATTTGGGATGGTCAGGTGATGGATTTAGATGGTTGGATTATCCCAGCTGGACTAAGCGCTGAAAGACAAGCTCGTGCTTTAGATTATATCATGTTTGCGACTGATACTCAGAGATTGGCAGATCAGGCTAAGTATATCAGTTATGGGCCAGCTCGCGCATCATCAGCACCATTGGTAGGCAAACACGCCGACCTTGGCATAGATATGGCTCCACATATGCCGACTGCCCCAGAAAATTTATCAAGAGCTTTTTTGATGAATTATGATTTCTGGGCTGATTACAGAGATGATCTTGATGCTAAATTCCAGGCTTGGTTAGCAAAATANTTATCGATTTAAATTAGAAGGGCCCAAGCGGCCCTTCTTACCTTATATCTTTTACTTAAAATTATATCNATAAATAGGCCTTTTGATGGTTAGCAGTTCCACCGATAAGATTTTGTTATCAGCTGATGGTGTGCCATTGAAGAAAAGTTTGAATCGTTCCCTGCGACAGCAAAAAATACGAGCCCTACTGCTAATTTNACCTTTGCTTATTTTTATTATCGTCGCGTTCATCATGCCAATTNTTTCGATGCTCTCNCGATCGGTTGAGAATGATCTAGTNTCACANACATTGCCTGAAACTGTNCAAGCGCTGCAATCATGGGATGCCTTAAGTGGTCAATTGCCGGAGGAGNCGGTTTATGCTGCGTTTGCTATAGACATTAAGAATGCNGCAAAAGCNAAAGTTCATACCAAAGTAGGTTTAAGGTTGAATTATGAAAAATCTGGAATTGCATCACTATTTAAAAAAACAGCTAGAAAAGCAAAAAAATGGGATATTGAGACGGATGGGCCATTCAAGGAAAAGTTAATAGATGTTCATGATGGTTGGAGTAGTATCGAAGTTTGGCAGACAATAAAAACACATAGCCCCGCCTACACTTCAGGCTATTTCCTAAACGCAGTTGATATGCGGAAAACCGNGCAAGGCGCAGAATTTCAACCAGACGATAAGACAATTTTAATAAAACTTTTCAAGCGAACATTTGTTATGTCNTTGGTAATAACATTTTCCTGTATTTTATTAGGCTATCCAGTGGCATGGCTTCTTGCAAATTTACCTATGCGTCAAGCAAACTTTTTAATGATACTGGTACTATTACCATTTTGGACCTCTCTACTGGTACGCACNTCTGCGTGGAAAGTAATGTTGCAGCAGCAGGGTGTNATAAATGATGTTCTTGTGCAGCTCAGTCTTGTTGCAGATGATGCCCGTCTNATTATGATTAATAATGAAACTGGTACTATTGTAGCGATGACTCATATACTTTTACCGTTTATGATTTTACCAATGTACTCAGTTATGCAAACAATTCCACCGAGTTACTTACGAGCAGCCAAATCGCTTGGCGCAACAAATTGGACCGCCTTTTGGAGGGTGTATTTNCCACAATCGGTGCCTGGCATTGGAGCTGGATCAATTTTAGTCTTCATACTGGCAATCGGCTATTACATCACGCCAGAGATTGTTGGTGGTACAAAGGGCGTTTTTATCTCTAATCGGATAGCTTATCATATATTAAAGTCTTTAAATTGGGGATTAGCAGCTGCGTTGGGTACTATTCTTTTGGTTGCCGTTCTAGTTTTATACTGGACCTACGATAAAATTGTGGGGATTGATAACGTAAAGTTAGGAGGGTAGCAGCATGCAAAGAGTGGTAGCTATCTCCGAAAAATCATTTA
>PAHS01000014.1 GCA_002711145.1 Marinovum sp.
TTTTTTAAACCGAGTGAATTAGAAAATATTATTGAGCAAGCTGGTATGGAAATGGTTGATAAGAAAGGTTTTGTGTTTAACCCTATTTCCTGGCAGTGGAGTATTTCAGATAAAGATCTCTCTGTGAATTATGTTACTGCTAGCGTTAAAAAAACCAGTTTGAAATAAAAAATTATTCCGCTGTAAGCATGTAACCAATACCTCTTACCGTTTGCAGGTATCGTGGTTCTTTAGGTTTTCTTTCAATCTTTCGCCGTAACCTTGTTATCTGGACGTCTATTGCCCTATCGTTCATATGCTTTCCATCACTTCTCATCTCATTTATTAGCTCAAGTCTTGTAATTGCCATACCTAAACTCTGGGAAAAGACCTGCATAATTTTTGTTTCAGATGCTGTCAGATAAACAAGATTTTCATTATCCCATAATTCACTTCGCTCAGTATCAAAACTAACTTCTCCAAATGATAATATTTTATTAAAGTTATTTTTTTGAATAGAGTTCTCGCCAGTCCTTCTTANGATAGCTTTTAGTCGCAGAAGCAATTCTTTAGGCTCAAACGGTTTTGGTAGGTAATCNTCTGCNCCGGCTTCNAGCCCGGAAATTCGATCTTCTGGTTCGCCTCTCGCAGTTAATAAAAGTATAGGCGTTTTATTTTTTTTGCGNAGGTGCAATGTTAATTCAATTCCACTTTCTCCNGGCATCATCACATCAAGTATAATTAAGTCAAACGCCAAACCTGAGAGAAGGCGACGTGCTTTCTCAGCACTATGAACGGAAGTTGTTAGATAGCCATTTTTACTGAGGAATTTTTCTAAAAGCTCACAAATCCTTGTATCGTCGTCTACTATGAGTATGTGGTTTTGCACTTTCTTCATTTAACTGTTTCGTAATTTTTTGTAGGTAATTTGTAATTTGGGATCCATCATTGCCTCAAGTACCTGTTTGAAGCCCGCAACAGAATCAGGTCCAACTTGGCGATACGCTTCTCGCATTCTATGACTTTGTGCAGTNGAAAGCTGTTTTTCAAGTGATTTTCCGATATCCGTGAGGTATAAATGTCGCTCTCGACGATCTTTGGACCCAACTTTTAAAATAACTAAATTATCTGCAATCAAAGTTCTTAAAACTCTGTTTAAAGATTGTTTCGTAACTCCTAATATATTGAGCAAATTNTTTACATTAGTTCCGGGTACGCGGTTGATGAAATGCATAGCTCTGTGATGGGCCCGACCATATTTGTATTTTTCAAGAATTCTGTCTGGGTCTGCGGTAAACCCACGGTAGGCAAAAAACATAGCTTCAATTCCTTGTCGCAGCTGTTCATCAGTCAAGAAAAGCAGACTTTCTCCGGTTCGATCATTTTGCATTTGTGTAATTTACCTTTCCTTGATCAAACTATACATTTGTTTTAAGTCAGTCTTGTTGACATTCCAATGCTTAACTGTTAGCGACCGGAAATTTATTTGATTTTTTATATCCGTATCGGCCCTTAAATTATGTGGGATAATACAGACTTTGACTTATAAGTTGAGAGGTAGGAATTATGTCAGGAAGCTACGATGATCGTGATGGCAAAATTTGGATGAATGGCAAGTTGGTGGAATGGCGAGATGCAAATGTCCACATTTTGACCCATGCAATGCACTACGCAAGTTCAGTTTTTGAAGGTGAACGTGCATATGGTGGAAAAATATTTAAAAGTAGGCTGCATTCGGAGCGACTATTGAAGTCAGCAAAAATGGTAGATTTTGAAATTCCCTATAGCGTTGACGAAATTGAAAAAGCTAAATACGACGCTTTGCGCGCGAATGGTTTAAAAGATGCTTATGTAAGACCAGTGGCTTGGCGCGGAGCTGGCGAAGATATGGGTGTTGCATCATCTAGGAATCCGGTGAACTTGGCTGTTGCGACTTGGTCTTGGGGTAACTATTACGGTGATGCAAAGAAGAAGGGTGCTAAGTTAGATGTAGCAAAGTGGCGGCGGCCTGATCCTCACACAGCCCCCTTTGAAGCTAAAGCAGCCGGCTTATATATGATTGCAACAATGTCTAAGCATACTGCAGAGGCTAACGGCTGCTCAGATGCTATGATGATGGACTATAGGGGTTACGTAGCAGAGGCTACTGGTGCAAACATATTTTTTGTAAAAGAAGGTGAGGTTCACACACCNACACCGGATGCATTCTTGAATGGATTAACGCGCCAGACTGTTATTGAAATGTTAAAGACGATGGGGGTCCGAGTTCATGAACGGCATATTTTACCAAATGAANTGGAGGATTTCAGCCAGTGTTGGCTTACTGGTTCTGCNGCAGAAATAACTCCGGTTGGGCAAATAGGTGATTACAATTTCGAAGTTGGAGAGCTTACTCGAACAGTATCCAGAAATTACGAGCAATTAGTTCGTGAATAGTCATTAATTTGTTAAGCAAATCTATTCACTTGCGACACAACGGCGCTAAATCTGAAAAGTATGGGTAGGAATGCTGGACGAAGGCTCATTTCGACGGTAAACAATCAAAATTATTAGCGTGATTCCAGTAACTCGATCAACCTAAGACGGAGTACAGCATTGTCAGATTCTCACGAAACCGGTGGTACTAGGCGAGATTTTTTATACTATGCCACGGCAGGAGCAGGCGCAGTTACGACGGCTGCAGCGGTATGGCCACTGGTAAATCAAATGAACCCATCTGCTGACGTTAAGGCTTTAGCGTCAATTCGAGTTGATGTTTCTGGAGTAGAACCTGGAACACAGCTCACGGTAAAATGGTTGGGTAAGCCAGTATTCATCCGCAGACGTACTGAAGACGAAATTAAAGACGCTCGGTCTGTGTCTTTGAATGAGCTGCCCGATGTTACTGGTCGTAATGAAAACGTACCTGGCTCAGATGCGGCTGACGAAAATCGATCTTTGGATGAATCTGGGGAATGGTTGGTAATGATGGGGGTATGTACTCATCTGGGATGCGTTCCATTGGGCGATGGTGCTGGTGAGTTCGGTGGTTGGTTTTGTCCTTGCCACGGGTCACATTATGATTCATCTGGCCGTATTCGAAAAGGTCCGGCACCGGAAAATTTACCAGTGCCTGTGGCCTCATTTGTTGACGAAACTACTATAAAACTTGGTTAAAGGAATTTATTGAGATGTCTGGAATACCTCACGATCACTATGAGCCAAAAACTAAAGGCGAAAAATGGTTAGACAGTCGCCTGCCAATCGTAGGGTTGTTGTACAACACAATAATGATACCAACTCCTAAGAATTTAAATTGGATGTGGATCTGGGGTATCGTTTTGACGTTCTGCCTCGCTTTGCAAATCATCACAGGCATAGTTTTGGCAATGCATTATACGCCGCACGTTGATGTGGCTTTTGCTTCAGTGGAACACATTATGCGAAATGTGAATGGTGGTCATATGATCCGTTATTTACATGCCAACGGTGCATCTTTATTTTTCATAGCTGTGTATGCACACATTTTTAGAGGCCTGTATTATGGCTCGTATAAAGCGCCGCGTGAGATAACGTGGATCATAGGGATGTTGATCTATCTACTTATGATGGGTACAGCGTTTATGGGTTACGTGCTTCCATGGGGGCAAATGTCTTTTTGGGGCGCCACAGTGATTACTGGTTTGTTTGGCGCTATTCCGTTCATTGGCGAACCGATACAGACATTACTCCTTGGTGGTCCAGCCGTTGATAATGCAACACTGAACCGGTTTTTTAGCTTGCATTACCTATTCCCATTTTTGATCGCCGGTCTGGTCATGGTTCATATATGGGCTTTCCACACTACTGGAAATAATAATCCTACCGGAGTTGAAGTGCGGAGAACATCGAAAGCAGAAGCGGGAAAAGATACCGTATCTTTTTGGCCATATTTTGTAATTAAAGACTTGTTCGCTCTGGCAGTTTTACTTGCAGGCTTTTTTGCAATCGTTGGTTTTATGCCAAATTATCTTGGACATCCAGACAACTACATCGAAGCTAACCCACTAGCTACACCTGCGCACATTGTCCCAGAATGGTATTTTTTGCCGTTCTATGCAATTCTTAGAGCCTTTACGGCTGAAGTGTGGGTCGTGCAATTTGCCTCATTTATAACCGCTGGCATAATTGATGCCAAATTCTTTGGAGTGTTGGCAATGTTTGGGGCAATAATAGTTCTTGCCCTAGCACCCTGGCTAGATACTTCAAGTGTACGATCTGCTCGTTACCGGCCTATGCTCAAGTGGTGGTTTGGAATACTAGTTTTTGACTTTTTTGCACTGATGTGGCTCGGGGCTATGCCTGCTGAAGAGCCCTATGCAACCCTATCATTGATAGCCTCTGCCTATTGGTTTGGATACTTTCTGATCATACTTCCACTGCTTGGGATTATAGAAAAGCCAGACTCGCAGCCTTTATCTATTGAAGAGGATTTCAATAATAAGCATGTGAAAAAAATAAAAAAAGCTGATGAGCTCTATGCTAAACCAGATGCTACGCCCGCTGAATAATGAGAGGAAAAACTATGAGGTTTCTTAAGTTAGGTCGTAACATGTTATCAGCTTGCTTCATTGCAAGTACTTCTTTTGCAGCGGGTGGCGGCGGCTATATTGAAGACTTTGACTTTTCATTCGAAGGTCCGCTTGGTACATATGATCAAACGCAGCTCCAGAGGGGGCTTAAAGTCTATACAGAAGTATGTTCTTCTTGTCATGGCTTGAAATATGTACCGCTCAGAACGCTTGCTGACGAAGATGGTCTTGGTTATTCTGACGAACAGGTCCGCGCTTACGCTGAATATTACGAAATATTTGATCCTGAATTAGATGATTATCGTCCCGCAGTACCGGCTGATCATTTNCCAGCAGTGGTAGATGCNGGGGCTCCTGACTTATCGCTTATGGCAAAGGCTAGGGCTGGTTTTCATGGGCCATATGGCACAGGGATAAGCCAGCTAGTAAATGGTATGGGTGGTGCGGAATATATTGCGTCGCTTCTTACTGGGTATACTGGAGAAGAAAAAGAGGAATACGGTTCTGTATTTTACGAAAATACTGCGTATCCAGGAAAGTGGATAGCTATGTCACCACCGTTGTATGGTGAAGATGTAGATTTTGATGATGGGCATGCGAATGATATCTACAGTGAAGCAGAAGACGTTGCGGCTTTTTTGATGTGGGCAGCTGAACCAAAAATGATGGCTAGAAAACACACGGGCTTTGTTGGAGTGCTTTTCTTNGTTATTTTGTCAGTTTTACTTTATTTAACTAATAAAAGGTTGTGGGCTCCTATCAAAAAAGAAAGCATTTCAAGTTAAATAAAACCAATTGAAATAAAATACCTTTTCAATCATTATCAGAAATTTCAGAGCCGGCACCAAGGTTTCGGCTCTGTTCAGTTGAGGGTGCGTATGTCAGCTTTGACCAATAATCAATTGCTTTCAAGGTAGTCTCGTCAATTGCAACTCGCGTAACAAAATCATCCTTTATAGTGTTATTATGTTTTTCTGTACAAAAAGAAATTGTATTGATTTTCTTTCGTGAATATGAACGATCACCTATGATTAAATCATCAACTAAGATAAAGGGCTCATTGTCTAAAGATACTTCAAGCGAGGGCATTTTTAAATCCCTGTGGACAGAGATTAACCCGAGGATCAGTATTGGTTCGTAAAATGTACCATTAATTTTGTTTGATGTTTCATAAGCTTTCGCGTCCACTATATTGAAAATTTGGATAAGTTTGCTATTTTCAGTATTCAATGCTTCCAGTAAAATATNTGGTGCTGGAAACCCATTCAGAGCTAGGGCTAGAAGAGCATTAGATAAATCTTCGCAAATTCCCCAATGATGCCCTTTCCCCCTGAGGCTTCTTTTNCAAAGCGAAGTGAATTCACTTTTTGATAAATTCAAGTTGCCGACTGTTCTGGATATGTCCAATTATCACAATTTTCGTTGTCAAGTGTCTGAGGCAATGGGGCACCTTTGAACATATTTATTCTTACCCACCTGTCGGATCTAGGNTCAAAATGAAATGCACCAAAAAATGAAAGTTTGGCTCGTAGTAAGTCGATAGGAATAACGTCGCTTGAAATAGTATTATCTTGTATTTCTGCATATGGATTATTGAAAATAATCTGGCACCTNCGTATTATATGACGATGCTCGGGATGCTTCATNAGGAACTCNGCGATACTTTTNTTGTTTTCCCATTTTGATAAGTCTAAATGCATTCGTGCCACGTCCCTNCTGGGTTGTAATGGCTGNTCATAAAACTCTATGCCTTCTTCTTTNAAACGGTTACCAAGTCGAGGTTCTAGTTTTTCCTCCGAAACATACCAGGCAAGCTCATTATTTTTGGAGTTGTTCCAATTAATCTTAAGTGCATAGGCNTAATGCTTTTCGGTTTTTTTACGAAACTCTCCAACAAGCATTGAACCGTTTATTTTGGTTGTAAATTGTTTCGNATCGCTCATTCCATGACTGAGATCATCAATTAATTCACCAAACGGCTCTAATATAAGAGATACCAGTAGCTCCTGTGCTTCCTCTCCCAATGTTTGTTCAGCCCATTCGTATAAAGTATTGAATGGATAAGAAGAATTAAAATTGAATTTTTCTACATAGTTATCCAAGATTATTTTGTCCCGCCGCAANCCATCCAACTTTAGAGCTTGCAATTCATGTTTCGAATTCCAACTCTCAATTAAATAGTTGCTACGCTTAATATAATTTTTGAATAACTCGATGCATGCCTTTTTAGGCTCGTTTAGTCCTCGGATTCTTGCCAATGCTTTTTCTTTTGCGGATATCCAATTATTTAAAAGCTGNGGGTGGTTAATTAAAAAGGGGGCCATCCCCAGTCCTGTAGAGTTTCCTACCCCAAGCATTTCACAAAATTTTGAATCAAGTTGTACATATTTATTGGGGTTTTTTACTTTTGCAGCATGTTGTAACAAATCTATTACAAACGCTCTTATCATATATACTGTTAGCATTTCTGCTTGAAATGGAGTTCCAAATTCAGGCCGGTTCGAAATTTCTGTATAATCAACGGCTCCAAACTTTCCAGAACCGTAAACGGCTGTCGTGCGCATCATATACCCAACTTTTTCTATTTCTTGGATATCTGGTTGTTGGCCATTAGACAGACAATTAACGACGTAGTCCCAAAGTCGAACGGACTTATTTGCTCTTGATAAAGTAATTTCTTTTTCACTAACGCGGCCTGCTTCTTGGTTCGGAACATTATGTTTTAAGCGGTTGATATCTTTCTTAGATGGAATTCCATCAAAAAGCGTAAATGTAGAATCCCATTTTGTAGCTATCACCCTGTCTGATCGCTCATTGTCAGAAATTTTGTGCGCAAAAGCTATTAATGAATAGGCCCTCCCTGAAAGTTGGTATGTATACACTGCCGTGCCAGAACAGTCGTCGCCAATTTCAAAAATCTTTCTTGAAAATTTCCATTTTTCAGCTGAAATACGCCTCAAAAGAATTCTTAGGAAGGACAATCGAGATTGGTGAAAAGATCCCAATCTACTCAGGCGCATTACTTTTTCAGGAGGCCGTAGAGTTACGTCGAATTCGGATATTTTATCATCAAAATTAAGGGTCATAAATCAAGTTTTCATTTGTTCTAAATTTATTCTGTTTATTTTTTAGCTTTAACGGTTCATCCCAGCTTTTTACGTATAGTAGTTTTAGCGACGGAAATAAAGTATAGTAATTAGCTTATACCTTAGTAAATATTAAAATATATGAATTATTACTTTTCTAGCAATGGGCCTCGTAAATTGGGCTATATTTTATTCCTTAACCGTATTTTTAACTAGAAAATGTAGAGAAATGATTTTGAGACCCTGAATGCAACAACAACTGTTTGAATGGAACGATAATTCATCTATCACTTTTACTGGCTCTGCCTCGAAAGACAAAATGAGTATTTCTAGTCAGTTAGAAATATTTTTTGAGATACTTCATGCAGAAAAAACGCCTAGAATAAACTCCTATGATGTAACATCGCACGAAGGGGTACCTGGAGGCGCCTTTCAATCTATATCCGGTGGTTCTACGGGGCTTCCAAAAATTGTTGAAAGGAGTTGTAAAAGTTGGATTTTAAGCTTTGATGCTAATAATAATTTTTATAATCTTAGGCAAAATCGGGTAGCTATATTTGGTTCAATAACTCATAGCTTAGCACTTTATGGAGCCCTAGAGGGCTTACATTTAGGATGTGAAGTTCACCACCTAAAAGGTTTAATGCCAGTAAAGCAACTGAAGTATTTAATGAGTAGAAATATACAAGTACTTTATGTGACGCCCACGCAATTAAGGCTTATGTTGTCAGCTAAACATAGAAATTATTGTTTAGAGAGTTTGCGGTATGTTTTTATAGGAGGTTCTTCAATAGAGCATCAAACTCTTAAAAAGCTATCTGAAATAGCTCCAAATGCTGAACTAAAACAATTTTACGGGTCAAGTGAAACCAGTTTTATAACATTATCAGATCGACTTACCCCAATAGACTCGGTTGGTAAAGCTTATCCAAATGTAGAGATTGTACTTGGTGATTGGCCTAATCAACCAGTAAGCACCGGTGAAGCCGGTAGAATCTGGGTTCGCTCACCTTATTTATTTTCGAGGTATGTTGATGAACATAATTTTAACTCAGATGAAGTGTCTGGTTGGGTAAGCCCAGGGGAATTAGCAAAATTTGACGTTAATCAAAATCTTTATATTCTAGGAAGAATTGATAGAATGTTTAAAATAAAAGATCAAAGTATTCTACCTGAAGAAATTGAGAATTTTTTACTTACAAAAAAAGATATTATAGCTGTTGCACTTATAAAAAAAAATGACGTCCTTAGAGGCAATGCTGCTATTGCTTACATTGGAACAAGAAAATCAGTAAATATAGTAGAACTTAGAGAAGCCTGTATTGCATTAGTTCCAATACTTGATGGCTCATTTCGAATAGTTGAACTTAGCATTCAGAAGTTTCCAATTTTACCGTCAGGAAAACCGGACATTTATGAGTTAGAGCAATGGGAAAAATAAAATGCAATCTGCCTATATAGTCAGTGCAAAGCGTTCTATCGTATCTCCAATTAATGGATCTTTGTCGTCATTACCCATAAATGAATTGGCAGCTCCGGTGATAAATAATGCAATTGAAGCTTCCGGAATAAATGCAGATGCAGTTGATGAACTAATTGTTTCTAATGCTCTTGGGGCAGGAGGGAATCCTGCAAGATTAATAGCTCTTTCTAGTAATTTGCCCGAAAAGGTTGCTGGGCTCAGCATTGATCGCCAATGTGTCGGAGGTCTGGATGCAATAATGCTTGGAATAAAATTGGTTCAATCCGGTAGTGCGAATGTTATAGTAGCTGGAGGCGTTGAAAGCTATTCAAATAGACCAATTCGTTTAGCGCAGGCCTATGATAAAATTTTAGTTCCTTATAATACCCCCGAATTTACGCCAAATTCAAATGCGGAAATACATTTGGCAGAAGCTGCTTTTATAATTGCTGAGAAATTTGGGTTTACGCAGATGGATCAGGATCTGTTTGCAATAAAAAGTCATGCAAAAGCCTTAGACTCAAAAAAATCTCTAAGTGATGAGATTGTAAAAATAGGACCAGAAAATTTTTCTTTTGATCCATACTCTAGAAATTTAAGTCTAAAACTTTGTGGACGTGCTCCAAAATTATTTGGTTCAATCACCCACGCAAATACCGCAATTTCAGCGGATGCAGCTTCCTTTGTAGTCATTTGTAAAAATGTGCTTAAAGGTGAAAAAGCTTTGAAGCTAATCTCAGGTACGACAGTAGGAGCAAATCCGAAACTGCCTGGGTTAGCTCCCTTAGATGCTATTAAAGGGGTCTTCGATGTTTCGGGCTTAAACGAGAAAGATATTAATCAGGTCGAAATAATGGAAGCTTATGCGTCACAAGCTATGGCATGTATCGCAGGNTCAGGACTTGAGACTGTAAAAACCAATCCAAAAGGGGGAGCTTTAGCTAGAGGTCATCCTATTGGAGCATCAGGTGCGATACTTGTGACGAGACTATTTTCTGATTTATCGCCGGGGGAGGTAGGGCTGGCCGCAATCGCAGCAGCTGGTGGTATAGGAAGTGCTGCTCTATTTGGTTGCATTGGTTAATCTAAACACGTGATAGTACATTATTAGGGCGGAGCTTGAACAATGTTTGAGTGAGTGCTGCACAAAGTATTGCTTTTATACAATCTCCTGGTAAATAGATTAAGGCAATNAGTGTAGCTTCGGAAATCGACTTTCCCAATANTATAGACATTCCAATAATNCCCGGGATGTATAATACAAAAATTCCGCCTATAATTGCTCCAACCAGGGATGAATAAAATACATTTAACCTTCTTAGTTTAGTAGTAAGCCAACCAGCTGCATATGCAGCTAATGGGAACCCTATAACAAATCCTGCACTCGGGCTGGCGAAAATACCAAGACCACCTCGCCCTCCCGACAGTAATGGCAGCCCTAATGCACAAAGAGCTAAAAATAGCAAAACCGCTAAAGCGCCTCTCTTTGCCCCCAAAACTGTTCCGCATAACATAATACCCATACTTTGNGCAGTAATGGGTACTCCAGAGGCAATCATAACTTTTGGAGCGAGACCGAGAACGGCAATAAAAGCTGAAAACAACGATATTAGAACTATATTTTTTTCCATTTTAGGCAATTAAACTCTAAAAGTTGATCTTGATTTTAATGATTGAGCTACATGATCTGCATCATCCATAATACTCAATATTAAAGGCAAAATGANTTGCCATGANGGTCGTTTACCCGATCTACATTTATATGCAAGACTTAAAATATGGTGTCTTTCNAGAACAATCGGNGTGAACCTGATGAAAATTATAACGGAAAGTGAAATGGCCTGAGTGTTTATATTCAAAAATTGCATTGGCCTTAATATTTTATCAATAATTTCTGTAATCTCACTAGTTTTTGTTGAGCATGTGACAAGGTTGGCGAGGCTTACAATTAGTAAAAGCCTCATTATAATTAGAAGACCTCCAGTTAAATCTCTGGAATATAGATGCCAAAACACCATAATTATAATAAAGGGCAGTAAGGGCTTTAAAAGGTTCAGGCTGAATTTAAAAATTTGCCAGCCAAATAAAAAATGGAATGTAGTTATAGCCAAAAATATTAGAAACATAGTGCCAAGTGTTGATATAAAAAAAATACCNCTAGTTGCNGCAGCTAATAATAGTAATTTTAAGCTTGCTGGTACATTATCCAANGCAGTGGGCTGAGGGAAGCGAAGAGCTAACATTACAATNCCATGTTTCTTTGTGCATGCTGCGAATATTCACTTAATACTGATTTAGGTGANCCGTCTAAAAAAACCTTTCCATGATCTAGCCAAATGACGCGATCAGACTTTTCCAAAGTGGATAGGTCGTGGGTGATTTGTATAATCATCTGTGGTAGTTCTTTAATATAAGTATCTAACGCTCTTGTTGTCGGTAAATCTAACCCTGAGAAGACTTCATCCAAAATTATGATCTTAGGGTCCATTGCGAATACGCTCATTATACAAAGAAGCTGTTTTTGNCCGTGAGATAGAGTTGCAGTGGACAAACCAATCCAGCTGGATTTATTGAATTTTTGAAGGGTCATNGCAATTTTATTTTTTATCTCTGATTTTGNGTACCCTAAATTTTTNAGACCAAAGCCTATCTCGTCTTCAACTGTNCCAAAAATAATTTGATGNTCTGGATTTTGAAATACAATTCCAACGTCCAAACCAGGATAGCTTTTAATATTTCCAGAAGTGTATACTTCAAGCTCACCACTGCTTGGNTCAATCAATCCACATAAAATTTTTGCCAGTGTAGATTTTCCAGAACCATTTTTCCCAATAATACCAATAGATTTTTCACCTAAGGAAAGAGTTAAATTCTCTAAAATAACCTTACCAAAAGTTACGTAGGAGATTTTATTCAAAACAAGTTTAGGTTCAATCAACCGTTTGACCTTTGTAAGTGATATAGGTGTTCTTTATATCAGTAGTACCTGTGTGCCAACTGTAGTTAAACCAAACAACTCGTTAATGTGTTCGTTGTATAATCCAATGCAACCATTTGAGGATCTGCGTCCAATCTTTCTAGTATCATGTGTCCCATGAATTCGGTAATATTGCCAACTTAGATATAACGCGTGTGTACCCAGCGGGTTTTCTGGTCCAGGGGGCATAAATTCTGGCCAATCAGGATTTCGTTCAAGCATAGATGGCGTAGGCCGCCAACTTGGCCCTTCTACTTTTTTAACTACTCTGGTGCGACCACGACGGGTTAACTCGTCTGACATTGGAACGCTAGAAGGATAGAGATTGTATACACTTNTATCCTCAGACCAAAAATGTAAGGCTCTTGAGGTAGTATCTACTAGGATTGCACCATTCTTCAAATTACTAAAATAAGGTCGCCAATCAAGTGCCCGAAAACTCGAAAGGTTATGGCGTTGCTCCTTTGTAATTTCCTGCTCAATTTCAGTAGTGCTGTCAGAATTGACATTTGACTGTGTCCAAGCTGGACTGCTGACTGAAGCAAACGAAGCTATCACAAACGATCTTCTTGACCAAGATTCCATAACTAACTCCTAGAGGGTCAATTCACTACTGCTAATATGTTTATTTACAATCTAAGCAAAGAGTAAATAGTTAAGTTAAATAAAACTGTGTTTGATAAACTTACNGTATCAATATATTACCGCTTCTATTATAAAATGGGATAAAAATGTCGAATATAAAGTGGGTTTTGATTTTTTCTTTACTGTGGTTGTCAGGCTGTAATGCATTGGGGGGCCCTGTAATGGGTCCTGATGGAAGACCGCTGCCTAAAGTATACAAATTAAAAAGACAAAATAGTGCAGAAGTTAAATTCCGAATGTTAGATGCAGTAAATGCTCTTCGTGTTGCTAAAGGTGTTCAGGTTCTAGACTTCAGCGCTGAATTGAATGCAGCTGCAGCAACCCACGCCCGTGATATGTCAATACAAAATAGACCTTGGCATTTTGGTTCAGATGGCTCATCTCCATTGGATAGGGCAGCTATGGTAGGATATGAGAAAGTATTTTTGGGCGAAACAATCTCAGAAACTTATGAAAGTGAGATTACAACATTAACGGCCTGGATTAATAGGGACAATACTAGAGAGGTGATACTTGATCCAAGAGCAAATGATTTAGGCTTTGCTTGGTTTCAGGAGCCTAATGGAAAAATCTGGTGGACCATGCTTCTTGGTGGCAATTCATTGTCTACGGTTCAATAAAAATTGGAGTACCGATTTTCACCAAGTTATAAATTTCACTAATTTCTTTGTTGCTTAATGCAATGCAACCAGCCGTCCAATCTCTTTGAAACCAGCGAAAAGGTTTATCTGTTCCATGTATAAATATATCGCCGCCAGGAAGTTTCCCCTTCAGCTCAGCAAAATGTCGATCTTTTGGGTTTGGATAAGAAATACCGATGGATAGATGATATTTGCTGTTCGCATTCTTTCTATCAATTTTATAATATCCTTCTGGAGTTTTACCATCACCTTCGAAGTTTTTGTGACCCTCTGGAGCAAAGCCCAGATCTATCTTATATGACCTAATTATTTGATCACCATTAAATAGGTATAATTTTCTTTTACTCTTTTTTACGACAATTTCAGTAACTTTTTGTGATCTAGTTTCTGAGAGCACGACGGTAGTAGTAGTAAGCCAACTAACTCCTGAACTAATAAAATTTCGTCTTAACACAATTTACCTCGAGCTAAGGGTTGTTTTAAATCTGTGGCCACAAAGTTTTTAGCTTAAAATTATTTAAATGATCTCGTTTGAAAGTTCAAACCGCTATCTGGTCAATACCAATAAACCCACCGGATTGTCGCGCCCAATATTTTGAGTATAATCCACCGAGCGTGAGTAATTCACCATGTGAACCTTGTTCCACTATTTGCCCTTCGTGTAATAGAATAATTCTATCCATTTTTACAATTGTCGAAAGGCGGTGAGCTATAGCAAATACGGTTTTGTCCTTCATTACATAATCTAGAGCNTCTTGTATTTGGGCTTCAGTCTCGCTATCTAGAGCACTGGTTGCCTCATCTAAAATTAGGACTGGGGCGTTTTTGAGAATTGCACGAGCCAAAGCTATTCTTTGTCGTTGGCCACCGGAAAGCTTTACACCTCGTTCCCCAAGGTGAGCGTCGAAACCTGATCGGCCTTGGATATCGGTCAAATCCTGTATAAATTTATATGCCTGAGCCTTCTTAGCTGCATTCATTACATCATCAGAAGATGCAGTTGGACTACCATATAGGATGTTATCGTAGGCCGATCTATTAAACATAGAGGTATCCTGTGCCACCACAGAAATTTCTTTTCGTAGGCTATCCTGGGTAACCTCGGTTATGTCTTGGTTTGATATTAAAATTCTTCCACTTTCTGCGTCATAAAATCTTAGTATGAGGTTTACCAATGTAGATTTCCCAGCACCAGAGGCTCCCACCAAACCAATTTTCTCCCCTGCCGAGACATCAAGAGAAAGGTCTGTAATTCCTCCAACTTCACGCCCGTATTTAAATTTCAATTTTTCAATTTTAATTCGAGGTTCTACAATTTTTAATTTTTTTGCATGTATTTGGTCTTTAAGTGCATATCTTGGTGTGAGAGTTTTTATACCATCTTCAATTTCACCAATCTGAGCATAGATATTCATCAAGGTGAAACTTACCCAACCCGTCATTTGAGCAAGTCGCAGAGCGATGGCTCCAGCGATTGTAACCTCGCCGACAGTAGCATAGTTATTAATCCAGGAAAGCAGGGATAAACCGACGAGGCCTACAGGAATTAAGCCCGCTAATGTTAAAAGTACTATCCGAAATTCCAGCATGGTTTTTTGTCTATCAATCGAGCGATCGAGATAAATATCCATCGCTGAAACAGCGGCATCGTTCTCATGAGCAGTATGCCCAAATTGTTTCACTGTTTTTATATTGCTTATAGTATCGATTATTTGGCCGGACACCATCGACTTTGAATCTGCATAAGACTTTGATTTGCGTCTTATCTTTGGCATATAGATTTTTATCAGAGAGATATAAGTTAGGAGCCAAAGTGCNACAAAAACTGTGCTTTTTAGATCAAAAGCGCCCACGATAATCATTGCAGAGATTACNGATGCCAAAGCGTAGACACCAGTTTGTAAAAAGTCTGTAATTAATGTTGATAAAGAATTAGCAGTTTGCAATTGTTTTTGCGCTATTCTTCCTGCGAAGTCGTTATCAAAAAAACTAACAGATTGTCCTAAAGTCCATTTATGAAGCTTCAAAAGTGTCATATTTAGTATTTTTGGCCCTAGAATTGCTTGAAAAAGTGCACTCAGGCAGAANCTTAGCGGTCTAAAAAATACAAATATTAATATGCAAAATAGTAGAAGGGCTTTGTTAGCACTAAAGAAGAAAGAACGCCCACCATCTAATTGTGCCGCATCAACTACCCACCCCAAAGCAAGAGTGGTTATCATCTCAAATGACCCAGCTAATGTGCTCGCCGCTGCACCTAAAAAAATGAATTTCCAAGTTCCACCACATGACCAAACTATAAATTTCCAAAGGTCTTGTGGAGGTGCAGATACACTATCCTTTTTGTAGTCAATCTTATTTGATATCCAATTAATCATTTAATCATCGTTTGTAAAAATCCGCCTGACTGATGCGCCCATAATTTAGCATATAGACCATTATTTGCTAATAAGTCGTTGTGAGAACCATCTTCAACAATACGCCCATTATTCATTACGAGTATCCTATCCATGTTTACGATCGTTGAAAGACGATGCGCGATTGCAATCACTGTCTTTCCCTCCATCAAGTATGACAAGGTTTCTTTAATAGCTGCTTCTGTATCGCTATCTAGTGCGCTCGTAGCTTCGTCCATGAGCAAAATTGGCGCATCTTTTAAAATTACCCGAGCTAGTGCGATACGTTGCCTCTGGCCACCAGATAATTTAACCCCGCGCTCACCAACTTTCGAGGAATAGCCCTGATTACCATCAGTATCTTCTAAACCCATGATAAATTCATGGGCACGTGCTTTTTTCGCAGCACTAATTATTTCTTGTTCAGTAGCGTCATTTTTCCCATAGCTTATGTTATCTTTAATGCTTCTATGTAAAAGGCTGCTTTCTTGCTGTATTGTGCCAATATTATGCCGCAAACTTTCCTGTTTTAGCAAAGAAACGTTTTGCTCGTTTATTAGAATTTGACCTTTTTCAATATCGTAAAATCGTAAAAGTAATTTAAAAAGAGTTGATTTCCCAGCTCCAGACGGACCAACTAAGCCCACTTTTTGCCCAGCGGGTATTTCAATATTTAGGTTATCAAGGCCTCCAAAGTTTTTTCCATAATGATGGTATAGATTTTGTACTTCTATCTTTGCATCGCCAAGTTTTAAATTTTGCGCTTCTTGCTGATCAACTAATTGCACTCTTTGTCCGATAGTTTCTAACCCTTCTCGAATAACACCTAATTCTCGAAAAAAGGTAGATACGGCCCACATTATCCACCCAGACATAGCACTTATACGCAGTACTAAAGTGGCGGCTGCCGTCACTACACCAACTGAGGTTTGACCTGAATACCAAAGCCATATTGCCCAGCCAATTGTACCTGCTGTTAGAAAACCATTTAAAAAAGAAAGCGAGATATCCATGATAGAGTACAATCGCAATTCTTTGATTATAGTATTTCGAGTGTCAGCGATCGCTTCCCTTGCATATTCCAGTTCTCTTTTTTCATTAGAGAACAATTTTACAGACTGAATATTGGTATAGGCATCCACAATATACCCGTTTAAATTTGAGCGCGCATCGGCAGCAGCCTGTGATGCTGGTTGAATGCGTTTTACTACAAAAATTATTAAAGAACTGTAGGCAAACATCCAAATTAAGAGAGGAACCATCAGCTCGATTTCCGCATTTATTAGCAAAAATAGTGCCCCCACTAAGTAGGCTATGATGTAGCTAAATGCNTCNAATATNTGATAAATTACTTCNCCTGCTGACCGTGGCGTTTGCATAACTCTATTTGCTATGCGTCCTGCAAAGTCATCTTCAAACCACCCAACAGATTGACGCATAACTTGCCTATGGCCTCTCCAACGAAATAATGTCGCTATATTAGGCATAAGGGAGTTATTATTTAGTAAAACAGTTATCGANGCTATAAGNGGCATTCCAACCCCGGCCAAAATCAAGAAGGATAAAATAAATACACTATGTTCTAAAATTTCATGTCTTGAACCTGTCTGCATCAGGTCAACAATTTGGCCAATGCCGTAAATCAGCAAGAGTTCAATGATTGCCAACAGAAATGCAAAAAAAGCTGTGATACCAAAAAGTAAATAAAATGGTTTGGTATAATCTTTTAAAAAATTTGAGATTTCACTCGGAGGATTGTCTGTTTCCTCATAGTGACAAAATGGGTCTACAAGTCTCTCAAAAAATTTAAACATAAAAGTTCCGATAGTTTTAAAAAATATCAAAGATAATAGACGCTATATTCCTGTCAAGCGTCAGGTTTTGCTTTTATCCCGATAGCGCTCAGGATTTTAGCTTCGTTAGAAGTAAAGTTACTTTTTATCCAGATACGTTGCGCTTCTTTAATTTTTATTCCAACGGCCGCGCCGCGCACATATTTAGAAATTTGCTCTCCTTTTATCGGACAGGGATTTAAAAAAGCCATTTCAATTTTAGTAACATCGCTTGATTTTAACTTTTCGCCCTGCTGGCATGTGTGGATTGCAAGAACTGATAAGGCTATTTCCCTACTGAATTGATAAACCAATTCTGCAAGGTCATGCTTATTTTCCAAAAGTCCTTTTAAAAGTGAAAACTTTCTTGCGTCCTTGCGGGAAAAGTTAAGCGATATACTCTCAGAGTTCTTGCTAATTGCAACAAGCCTTCGAATTGGCTCTGGTTCAATGGCCAATTTTTTTTCGATGAAAATTAGATTTTTTATATTATGGATATTTTCATCATTCCAAATTTTTTTAAGAACGCCTATTCTTGACATTTCCAGTAGCGCGCGAGATGGATCTGCTGTCGATAATATTTTTTGGAATTCGTTCCATACCCTTTCTTTTGAAAGAACTTTCAAACCACTTTGATGATCCTTAATTGCGTTTAATGCGACTGGGTCATAGTGCATTGTCAATTCAGAGAACTGGGCATGAAATCGAAAAAACCTCAAAATCCGTAAGTAATCTTCCTTGATGCGGTGACTTGCGTTGCCAATAAATTTTATTTTGAGGGGATTGAAGTCTTTCAGGCTGCCTAGAGGATCTATAATTTCTCCAAAGGAGTTGGCGTATAATGCATTTATTGTAAAATCTCTTCTCTTAGCATCTTCTGTTATATTATCAGAAAAACGCACATCAGCATGCCTTCCATCCGTATTTTGATCCGTTCGCATTGTGGTGATTTGATAGGGAATACCGGCTGATATTACAGTTATGGTGCCATGAGAAAATCCTGTTTGAACAACTTTAAAGTTGTCTATGTCAAATAGACTTATGGTTTCCTCTGGTGTTGCATCCGTAGAAATATCAATATCATTTACTGCAATACTTAAAACACTATTTCTAACGCACCCTCCAACGAAGTATGCGCTATGACCAGCATTTTCTAATATTTTTAATATATGTTGCGCGCCCTTACTTTTTATCCATCCACTATTTATTTGCATTTTGAAAGCTTTCGGCAAAGCCATAAAGGATCCTAGCAGTAGCGCCCCAAATGTAGTGTGGGCCATATGGCACTGTATAATAGTACCTAAACTTTTTCTGCCATTTTCTTGCTTGGATATTATAGTTTTCTAGGTTGAGAATATGCTTAAGCGGAACATAAAAAACTTCATCTACCTCATTTCTGTCTACTTTTAAATCCAGCGTATCTGGTAATTGAAAAATTATAGGCGTTACTAGGAACCCGGTGACAGTTTCATGGTTTGGTAGCACACCCAACTTTTTAGGGATTGATCTGTCTAGCCCAATTTCTTCCTCTGCTTCACGTAATGCAGTATTTATTATTGTATCATCTTCAATCTCAAATCTTCCTCCTGGAAATGCAATCTGGCCAGGGTGGTTTTTTAGGTGCGCTGCCCTTTTTGTGAGTAAAAGTGATGGTTGGTTTTGCTCAGAACAACATATCCCAACTAGAACGCCAGCTTTACTAAGTTTTCTATCACTGGGTAAGCTATTGGTTTGATTTAGATCAAAGTCCGATGAGGTAATACCGTCCTCATCTAAAACCTTTTTAATTTTATCTATCCAATTAGTCACCAATGCTTGTTGCCTCAAAACCTACCGATTTTGGGTCTAATTCATAATGGGCACCGCAAAATTGACAATCAGCCGTAACAAGCCCTTCGCTCGTAATCATCTTGGATATGTCCTTTGCTGAATATATTGATAGAGACTGTCTTACTCGCTCTTCTGAGCAGCTGCATCCAAAACGAACTGATTGAGTATCAAAAATACGGGGCTGCTCTTCATGAAATAATCGTACAAGAAGCTCTGACGGAGTTACAGAGGGTCCGATCAGTTCAAGGTCGTCGATTGTCTCAAGGTGATAATTAATTCTATTCCAGTTTTCTGCATTATCACCACTTAAAAGGTCTTGCGGACTGAGCAATCCAGTTGGATTGGCGCTTCGCTCTTCGGTCGCTTGAAAATTAGTAGTTGGCAGGTGCTGGATCATTATGCCGCCGGCTCTCCAATTTTCTTTTATGTTAGATGTGCTCATTTTACCAAATTTCAGGTAAAAGGAAGTTGGAAGCTGTTCGGATTGTGCAAAGTAAGTTTCTGCACTATCCGAAAGAGATTTTCCATTCAATGGTGATAATCCCTGATAAGGCTTTGTCCCCTCACCTTGGTCAATCAATACCGCAAAATAACCCTTTCCAAGTTGATCAAAAGGAGGTTTGTCGGTCAGCTTCTCTTTATCAAAACTTGCATAAGCACGAATTTGAGCAGTCCCACCAGTTGCTTTAGGAGCATAAAAATCCGTAGCTATCATTCGAACTGGTCCGTTCGTTTGTACCTGCAAAGATAACTTCCACTGCAGCTTGATACTTTCCCCAATTAATGCAGTCAGTAATGCCATTTCAGCCACTAATGCTTCAACTGGTTCTGGATACTTATGTTGCTTGAGAATACCTTGTAAAACTCCATCCAATCTTGCAATTCTGCCACGCATATCTGCCGCATCGAGTTGAAACGGCAAGACTGTATCATCCCACGCTATTTTATTGCCCAATGACATTTTTTTTCCTTGAATTTTCCCTTCATGCTTATACGCTCCCAACAGTCAGGACAAGTTTCAAAATGTGAAGTGCTTTTTGTATGATCAAAACATACGCGACAGAAATTGAGCGGGGTAAAAAATATTTTTATCGTCCAGGCGTTTATGTGATTTTACCTTTTGGCAGTCAGGTTCTACTTACTTTTCAGGCAGATCCCCATAACGAGTTTCAACTTCCAGGTGGAGGGATTGATGCTGGTGAGCAACCTATAACAGCTCTCTACCGAGAGGTAATTGAGGAAACAGGGTGGGTTATCGGGCGACCACGAAAAATTGGAGCATTCAGGCGTTTTGTATATATGCCAGAATACAAAATGCGGGCAGAAAAACTATGTCATATTTATTTGGCAAAACCCATTTTTAAAAAGTGTGATCCAACTGAACAGGATCATACGGCAGTTTTTGTAGATATTGATGCAGCTTACCGGATTTTAGCAGTTGATGGCGATGCATATTTTTTAAAAAAATTTTCAGAAGGTACCTATTAGAGTTTGGCCTTATGAGTTGCCTGCCAGTAGTTCCTGCAATATCAAATTTATGAAATATATCAAAACCAGAGAAAGTTATTTATACAAACTGGGAGAGTGTCTCATCATTTGTAATATCTGAATAAGTGAAGCCCGCCTCTTTGAGCTGCCCAAAAAATTCATTAAAACTATCTGGTGATTTGGTCTCAATACCAATCAGAATGGAACCGAAGTTTCGTGCTGATTTTTTGAGATATTCAAAGCGGGTGATATCATCATCAGGGCCCAATAAATTTAAAAACTCCTTTAAAGCACCTGGCCTCTGTGGCATTCGTAAAATGAGATATTTTTTTAAACCAGCAAATCTTTGAGCTCTTTCTTTTACTTCAGGCAATCGTTCGAAATCAAAGTTTCCGCCTGAGGTTACACATACAACACGACGGCCCCTTATTGCTTGACCTAAATCTTGCAATGCATCCACCGCCAATGCACCGGCAGGCTCGAGTACAATGCCTTCAATATTCAGCATATTTAACATAGAAATGCATATTCTATCCTCTGGTATGGTAATAACATTTGCCAATCCGATATTACGAAGGCGGCTAAATGTTTTTTCACCAATTTTGCCTACGGCAGCACCATCTGCAAATGTATTTACAGTATCAAGTTTTGTAGGTTTTCCGCTAATAAGTGCCTCTCGTAGGCAAGCACCCCCGAGGGGCTCAACTAAAGTATACGTGCATTCATTTTCAAAATAACTGGTTACCCCAGCTGACAGGCCACCGCCTCCTACTGGTAAAATAATATGGTCTGGATTACTGCCAAGCTGCCTTTTTATTTCGACTCCAACTGAAGCTTGGCCAATTATGACGTCTTCATCATCAAATGGTGAAAGAAAATGAAAACCTTTTTCTTTACAAAATGCTTTTGCAGTATACAAACAGTCATCAAAATAATCACCAGTTAATCTAATTTCGATAAATTCCCCACCAAAAATTTGTGTTTTCTGAATTTTCTGCTGTGGAGTTGTCACCGGCATAAAAATGATACCATTGACCTGCAACTGCCGGCACATAAAAGCAACGCCTTGAGCGTGATTACCGGCACTTGCACAAACAAAAGCCTTTTTATCAGAAAATTTACGCATAGCGTTAAATGCTCCACGTAATTTATAAGATCTTACAGGGCTAAGATCTTCGCGCTTTAACCAAATCTCAGCTCCGTATAGTGCAGATAAGTATTCATTCCGCTGCAAAGGAGTAGGAGAGAAAACTTCTCTTATTGCCTTCTCGGCTTGGTCAGCTAACGCAGTAAAGTTTGTCATAAATTAGCAATGGCTGAGCAGTGTCAGCATTGCAAGTTTTTTTAAAGATACTTTTAAGATTACTGGCTATGGACTATAAGGCTTAGGCAAATGGTGATCTTGCCCATAGCAGTAAAAAAGGTTAGGCGGATCATAGCGAAAGGGGATTCTAATGTATAAGCCGAAAAAAGTAGTTTTGGCCTATTCGGGCGGCCTAGATACATCTATTATTCTTAAATGGCTTCAAACGGAGTATGCTTGCGAAGTGGTAACCTTTACAGCTGATTTAGGTCAGGGAGAAGAGCTTGAACCTGCGCGTGAAAAAGCAGAATTGCTAGGGATTAAACCAAATAATATTTATATTGAAGACCTAAGAGAGGAATTCGTAAGAGACTTTGTTTTTCCTATGTTTAGGTGCAATGCACTTTATGAGGGTTTGTATCTGTTGGGAACTTCGATTGCCCGCCCATTAATTTCGAAGCGCCTCGTTGAAATAGCAAAGGAAACGGGTGCTGATGCCATTGCNCATGGGGCAACAGGCAAAGGCAATGATCAGGTTCGTTTTGAACTGTCAGCTTATGCCCTGAGTCCAAATATACAAATCATAGCTCCTTGGCGTGAGTGGAATTTAACCAGTAGATCAAAACTAATTAAATTTGCTGAAGAAAATCAAATACCTATTGCAAAAGATAAGCGAGGTGAGGCCCCATTCTCTGTTGATGCTAATTTACTTCACACGTCATCTGAGGGTAAAGTTCTGGAGGACCCATCAGTTGCTGCCCCTGAATATGTGTATCAAAGGACCGTAAATCCAGAAATTGCTCCAGAAGTTCCTGAATTTATCGAAGTAGATTTCATTAACGGGGATGCTGTCGCGATCAATGGTTATAAAATGTCCCCGGCAGAAATTTTAACCAAACTAAACGAATTAGGTGGCACTCACGGTATCGGACGTCTTGACTTGGTGGAAGGTAGATTTATTGGAATGAAGTCCAGAGGTATTTATGAAACCCCTGGTGGAACGATACTATTGGAGGCGCATCGGGGTATAGAGCAAATTACCTTAGATCGTGGTGCAGCTCATTTAAAAGACGAGTTAATGCCGAAATATGCAGAACTGATTTATAATGGCTTTTGGTATAGTCCAGAAAGAGAAATGCTTCAGTCTTTGATCGATAAGTCACAGGAGTATGTTTCGGGAACTGTAAGGCTCAAATTGTATAAAGGTTCGGTAAATACAGTTGGTAGGTGGTCTGAGCATAGCTTGTATTCTGAACAACATGTGACATTTGAAGATGATGCAGGGGCTTACGATCAAAACGATGCTGCTGGTTTTATTCAGCTTAATGCATTGCGTCTAAAGTTATTGGCTCAACAAAAGTTGAGAAATAATTAGTATCATTAATGGAGTTACAGATAAGTAAAAGTTAAGCTTAAATTCCAGCTTCCATAGAAATTTCTTTTTTTGATTTACGCTGTCTTTCTGTCTCAGATTTGAGCTGCCCACAGGCTGCCATAATATCTTCTCCTCTTGGAGTGCGCACTGGACTTGCATAACCCGCGCGATGTATTATGTCCGAAAACTTTTTAATTTGTGACCATTCGCTTCTTTTATATGCTGAACCTGGCCATTCATTGAATGGAATCAAATTTATTTTAGCAGGAATACCCGAAATTAGTTTAACTAAGCGGAGGGCATCCAACTCGCTATCGTTGACGTCTTTAATCATGACGTATTCAAATGTGATCCGTTCTGAGTTAGACAATCTTGGGTAATCCTTTAATGCAGTAATTAAAGTCTCGATATTCCATTTTTTGTTGATTGGCACCAACTTATCCCTAATTTCATCAGTTGTACCATGAAAAGATACTGCCAATAGACACCCAATTTCATCGGCCGTCCTTGATATTTCTGGGACTACCCCAGAAGTTGACAATGTTATCCTCTTCCTTGATAAACATATTCCTTCTGGATCCATTACAATTTTTAAGGCATCCCGCACATTTTCAAAATTGTAAAGGGGTTCGCCCATCCCCATAAGAACAACATTAGAGAGCAATCTGGTTTTATCATTCGCGCTGTTTAAATTTGTCCATTCATCTAAGTCATCCCGTGCGACTAGTATTTGTCCGACTATTTCACCACAGGTCAGGTTTCTTACTAGCTTTTGGGTGCCAGTATGACAAAATGAACAGGTAAGGGTACATCCGACTTGTGAACTAATACATAATGTTCCACGTCCTTCCTCTGGAATATATACAGCCTCAACTTCATGTCCCCCAGCCAACTTTAGAAGATATTTTCTTGTTCCATCCTTTGAGGATTGTTTCGAAACTACTTGAGGAACATCTATTGTGAGATTATTGCTTAGCAGCTCGCGATACTGTTTTGATAGGTTGGTCATCTGAGAAAAATTTCGAGCACCCTTTTGATAAATCCACTGCCAAATTTGGCCAACTCTCATTTTTACTTGCTTCTCAGGAGTGCCAATTTCCAACAGCTTTTCATGCATTATTGTTCTACTCATGCCTATCAAGTTGATAGGTCCCGGGGGTAAGGTGCGAGGAATAGTTAAGAGATCCTGTGTAATGGGTGACGATGGTTTCATTAGTAAATGTTATCCAAATTTAGAAAGAAGGCTCTGACTCTTATTAAACTTCTAATACGTCACAAATATTAGCTTAGTTACTTACACCGTTTTGAGGCATCTTCAACTGCTGCAGTAAAACCCTTGAGTGAGAAAGTATCCTCAGTTTTTGTTCCTCTGGAAGATCTACCTGTCAGTGTGGCTTTTGCTCCACGTTTCATCGCTTGGATCATTTTTTTATCGACTTCATCTGTTGGGGCCCAAGCCCACTCTCCATTCGTAAACATTTGGTATCGAGCACCATCAATATTTACATCAACATTGCTACCGTCATCAAAAGGATATCCACCAGTAAATGAAATTTGCCCTTTTATGCCAGAACCGGGAATATATGATACAAACAGTAAGATATCACTGCGTTTAACCGAAACCATTCTCCCATCGCGCTTATTGACAGTCTCAATTGGTTGTGATGCCGCCCAACATTCTTTTGGGCTCTCCTCCACAAATACAACCCAATCGGCCTGCGTAGATGCTACATTTGTACTTGCATCTTGGGCATTAAGGGCTCCTACGCCAAATAGCAAAATACACAAAGTTAACAAATTTTTGAATACTTGGTTTATCATATTTCCTCACGTCATTGAGTTCTTGTGTTACTATAACGAAATAGCCTATCAAAAACAGATTATTTTATTCTCTTTTTACAAGTTTTATTTTAAACTGAAAGGCTGTTTAAATTAAAGCCCTGATAATAACAAATTGATAGGACTAATTCTTAATGTTTAATTCAGCCGTTGAGCTCTGTGAAGTGTATAGAGGTTCTTTAAGAGAAAGTTTACATATCGGTCACGCGGTTGTTTGTGACAGTAGCGGTGGGATAGTGAAGTCTTGGGGTGACCCAGAACAGATTTTTTTTTCAAGGTCATCATCTAAAATGATACAAGCGTTGCCTTTGGTTGCTTCTGGTGCGGCAGATAGTTTTGGACTGTCATCCAAACATCTCGCCTTGGCTTGTGCATCTCATAACGCGGCAAACATTCATACATTAATTGTGGAGAATTGGTTAAGTGAACTTGGCTTGTCAGACACTGACCTGTGTTGCGGCCCACAGGTGCCGCGCGACCGGCAGGCGAAAATAGATTTGTTTCAGGCTAACCTGGAACCCTGTCGAATTCATAATAATTGTTCGGGGAAGCATTCTGGATTTTTAACATTGACCAAGCATCTACGTGCTGGAGCTCACTATGTTAGTATTGATCATCCAGTTCAAAAAGCTTGCTTAGATGCTTACGAAATGACCACAAATGAAATAAGTCCCTCTTACGGAATAGACGGGTGTTCGGCGCCGAACCACGCATTTAGTCTGCAAGGTATAGCTAATGCAATGGCTTGGTTTGCTGATGCGAAAAGTAGATCGGATATATCCTCAAAAAGTGCTGTTAGGATAATGGAGGCGATGTTGAAGTATCCCGAGTTGGTGGCGGGTGAGGGTCGTGCTTGTACCGACTTGATGAGGGCAGCTGAGGGTAAAGTCGTCCTTAAAACTGGAGCAGAAGGGTTTTTCGTTGCAATAATCCCTGAAAAAAAAATGGGCGTAGCTCTTAAAGTTTTAGATGGCGCGACTAGAGCTAGTGAGTCGGTGATAGCATCAATTTTAGTTGGACTGGGTGTTCTCAACTCAGCTAACCCTCTCGTAGGCAAATACTTAAATCCNCCGATCAANAACTGGGATGGACTACAGACTGGTTACATAAAACCATTGATAAAATAAAATGCTCTTAAAGTTTAATAAACCATTTAATGTAATGTCTCAATTTAGCGACAATTCAATAAGAGCGAATGAAAGAGGAAATTTATCTGATTTTATTTCTATTCCAAATATTTATCCAATAGGACGGCTTGATAAAGATAGTGAAGGTTTAATGTTGTTATCTGATGATGGAAAATTGCAGCACAACCTTTCAAACCCAAAGAATAAAATTAAAAAAACATATTATGTTCAAGTTGAGGGTGAGCCCAAAAAATCTGATTTGGATGTTTTACGAGCAGGGATGGTACTAAAAGATGGCGTTACGCGTCCAGCAGAGGTAAAAATAATTGATCCACCAAATATATGGGAAAGAATTCCGCCAATTCGAGTTAGAAAAACAGTCCCAGATACGTGGTTGGAACTCATTATTTCTGAGGGAAAGAACCGCCAAATTCGACGAATGACAGCTGCCGTTGGGTATCCCACATTACGGCTAGTTCGCACCAAAATAGATAGTTTTGCACTGGATAATTTAATGCCTGGGGAGTTTCAAATTATCCGTTAGTTATTGTACTGAGGACTAATTATTTTATTAAATAGCTGTTAGTCCTTCATCCAAAGCACCTAAAATCTGATTTATTTCGCTCTCAGATATTGTGAGTGGCGGTGACATTAAGATATTGTTCAATCCTAGCCTAACCATGGCGCCAAACTCATATGTCTTTTGATGTATCTTTTTCATACGGTCGTTATCTAGTGGCGTCTTTTTGTTCTGATCGGAAACCAGTTCGATTCCAAGCATTAGACCATGTCCGCCCCTAATATCGCCTACTATATTATGTCTTTTAGCTAAGTCTGTAACGCCATTATATAATTGGATCCCACGAGCTTTGGCATTGACCTTGNTATCTAGGCGTTCAGTTTCTGATAAGCAAGCCACTACTGCTGCGGCGCCAACTGGGTGAGCGGAGTAGGTATAACCATGAAAAATTGCACCTTCGCCTGTCTTATCATTTTCAAACACTTCGGACACTTTGTCTGACATCAATGCAGCGCCAACTGGATAATATCCAGAAGTAATCCCTTTTGCAGTGCTCATCATATCTGGCTTGACACCCCAATGGCGTGCACCAGACCAGTCACCAGTGCGTCCAAATCCCGTAATAACCTCGTCTGATATTAATAGGATGCCATACTTATCACAGAGTTCCCGCATAAGGGTCATAAAGCTTGGATCAGGTACAATTACGCCTCCTGCTCCTTGGATTGGCTCCATAATAAAAGCCGCAATACTATTTGCTCCTTGAAATACTATTTCATCTTCAAATGACGCGGCAATATTTTGGGCAAGTTTTGACGAGTCACTTTCNTTGTAGGGGTTCCTATATGTATATGGGCTGGGTAAATGGAAACACCCTGGTAGTAATGGCTCATAGTTTATCCTGAACCGATTATTTCCATTTACTGAGGCACCCCCAAAGTGCGTCCCATGATAGCCTTTTTTTAAGGAAATAAATTTTGTTCGAGTTGGCTCACCTTTTAATCGGTGATATTGACGAGCGAGCCGCAGACACGTGTCGACTGAGTCCGAGCCACCTGAAGTGAAAAACACACGGCTCATTCCATCTTCAGCAAACAAATTTCGCACCATGTAAGACGCCTCAATCGCCATAGCATTCGTGGTACCTGCGAAAGATGAGTAGTATGGCAGATCATAAAGCTGTCGAGTGATAGCTTCTTTGATAGTATCATTAGAATACCCTAAATTTACACACCAAAGCCCACCAACGGCATCCACGGTCTGGTGTCCATCGATATCAGTTATTTTCACACCTTCAGCTTTTCTAATTATTTTCGGCGGTTTTTCTAAAGACTCTTTAGGATGACCCATAGGGTGCCACAGGTGTTTTGCATTATTCGCTTTAAGAAAATTGTCATCTTTCATCTTTTTGCCCACCCATAGATTTGATATATTAGCATTGTTAATACCTCTTTTTTGTTTGTCTAGTATATCAGCAAAACTACTGGACAATTTTAGTAAGTTATGTGTAACCATCGAGTGATATGAAGAAAAATACAACTGATCCAAATTATAAGATTATAGCTGAAAATCGACGTGCTCGGTACGATTATTCGATCGAGGAAGAGATAGAATGTGGCCTATCATTGGTTGGTTCAGAGGTTAAATCACTTCGACAAAAATCGGCTAATATTGGAGAGTGTTATGCGGAAGTTGAGAACGGTGAGGTTTGGTTGATAAATTCATATATTGCACCGTACGAACAAGCAAAAACTTGGGGTCATGAGGAAAGGCGACGAAGAAAACTATTGGTGACCAAGCGGGAACTTAGTAAATTGTGGTCAGAAACACAGAGAAAAGGTATGACTTTGGTGCCTTTAGTTCTGTATTTTAACCACAGAGGTATTGCAAAATTAAAGATTGGGGTTGCGAAAGGTAAAAAGAATTATGACAAGCGATCGGATCAGGCAAAACGCGACTGGGGAAGACAAAAGCAACGTTTGCTTCGGCAAGGAGAATGATGTGAAGNCTTGTCCAATTGTCAGATTTAAAATAATANTCTTTTTAATGTCTTAACGATTTACTTAGTAAGCTTCTGGAACTTGTGGAAATATAGCGATGATGAAAGAAGATGCTCGGATTCTTGTTTCAACCAAGTGGTTGGCCAAAAGACTGGAAAATGCGGAAGTTCGCGTTCTCGATGCTTCCTGGTATCTTCCAGGAATGGACAGAAACCCTATTATTGAGTATGAAAAAAGGCATATACCCAATGCTCGTTTTTTTGATATTGACGATATTTCAGATAATAGGTCTGATCTTCCACATATGGTGCCCCCGATAGAAAAATTTATGTCGAAGGTCCGTAAATTGGGCGTTGGAGATGGTCATCAAGTTATAGTGTATGATGGTTTGGGCATGTTTTCTGCTGCCAGAGTTTGGTGGCTTTTCAAAATGATGGGCCACAAAAATATAGCAGTTTTAGATGGTGGTCTCCCCAAGTGGATATCTGATGGATTTCCAGTCAATGACAAACCACCTGTTATCCGTGACCGTCATATGATGGTGGATCAGATATCTTACTATGTTAAGGATGTAACTCAAGTAGCTGCAGCGTCAAAACTCGGTGATCATGAGATTGTTGATGCAAGATCACCAGGCCGATTTAGAGGCGAAGAGAATGAACCAAGAAAGGGTTTGCGAAAAGGTCATATTCCAAATTCAAAAAATGTATTTTTTAAATCGCTTCTAAATGAAGATCAAACTTTCAAAAATGCTACTGAATTGAAACGAGTTTTTTACTCTGCTGGAGTTGATATGACNAAGCCAGTAATTACTACCTGTGGATCTGGTGTTTCAGCAGCAGTGTTGAACTTAGGGCTAGAGCTTATTGGTAAAACGGACCACTCTTTATACGATGGGAGTTGGACAGAGTGGGGAATGTCACCTGCCCTCCCTGTAGAGACTGGAGATAAAAAATGATTTTTACAGATCTTGAGGAGCAGCCTGCTGATAAAATACTCGCATTGATGTCAGCGTTTAACGATGATCCAAGAGAGCAAAAGCTTGACCTTGGTGTTGGTGTTTACAAAGATCCTACCGGCGTGACACCTATAATGAGGTCCATTAAAGCGGCTGAAAAGAAATGGTGGGAGATCGAGCGAAGCAAATCATACGTTGGTTTGGTAGGAGACCCTGCTTTTTCAGATGCTATCATATCATTAGTTCTTGGTGGTGGCACACCAAGAAAACACGTAGCAGCAGCAGCAACGCCTGGCGGAACGGGTGCTGTAAGACAAGGATTTGAGCTGTTTAAAATCGCCAACCCAGANGTACGAGTTTTTGTATCGGATCCAACATGGCCAAATCATATTTCAATTCTGAAATATCTGAATATCCCATGTGAAAGTTATAGATACTTTGATAATGAAACTCGTGGAGTTGATTTTGACTCGATGGTATCAGATCTATCGCGCGCAAAGGCAGGGGATGTTATCTTGCTGCACGGCTGTTGTCATAATCCAACTGGGGCTAATTTGAACAAGCAGCAATGGCAGGTTATCACTGATTTATTAAATAAGAACGGTGCAACACCTATGATTGATCTTGCCTATCAAGGGTTTGGTGATGGGCTAGAGGAAGACGCATATGCTACTCGTCTGATTGCCGAGTCGGTGCCAGAGACGGTGATAGCATCAAGTTGTTCAAAGAATTTTGGGATTTATCGAGAACGAGCGGGGTTATTGATGGTTGTCACTCAAGATAGTTCTCGGCGGAATATAAACCAAAGCATGTTAGCATTTTTAAATCGTCAGAATTACTCTTTTCCTCCCGATCATGGATCAAGACTTGTTTCAGTCGTTTTAAATGATACCGACTTACGTTCTGATTGGATGTCCGAGTTAGAGGATATTCGTAATTCCCTGCTAAATTTGAGAGTACAGCTTTCTAGTGAGTTGCAAAAACTCTCTGGATCTGATCGCTTTAGTTTTATTGCGTCACACAGGGGAATGTTTTCCCGCCTCGGTGCAACACCGGATCAAGTAGAAAAAATGCGGAAAGAATTTGGGATTTATATGGTTTCTGATAGTCGGTTTAATGTTGCTGGGCTCAATTATGAAACAGTGCCGGCGTTGGCAAAAGCAATTATCGAAACTGGTGTTTGATGCTATCATAATTTTCCAGTTCTCTATGTTTTTCAGTTCCAGAAAATATCTTCATAGCATATTTGTGCAATTTTCGTTCGTCCAATCATGGCCATTGCTACTGATGCTTCTTTGCAAAGATAACCAATATAATTGTCTATGCCATGTCGGTTGTTTGCCGCGTACGCAAGAGACCATGGTCTACCCATAAAGGCAAAATCTGCGCCTAGAGCATATGCTTTAACTAAATCTTCTCCAGTTCTTAATCCAGAGTCATAAAAAATCTGCACATNTTTCCCTAACGCTTCTCTAATTTTTGGAAGCATTTCAATAGGGTGTGGAGCAGAGGCTAATTGTCTTCCACCATGGCTTGAAACATATATTCCATCNACNCCCATGCCTTTCATGTTTATTGCATCGTCAATGTTTAATACGCCTTTTATAACTAACTTATTTGGCCAACGATCTCGAAGATATCTCAAGAACTCCCAATCTGCACCAGCCCGTGAGGCATTGCGGTTGAAGCTGTTTGTATCTGTAAAATTTCCAAACTTTGGAGCACCATGAATTAATGTCTTTAGCGACCAATTTGGGTGCATAGCGAAGTCAACAATTTGCTTTGGTCCCAATTTAAAGGGCATCGTTAGACCATTTTGTATTTCGTTTGGTCTAAAGCCCACTTCTGGGACATCTACCGTAAATATTAAAGTTTTATACCCTGCCGCAAGTACTCTACTTAGAAGTTTTTCAAGTTCTACTTTATCCGCCATGTAGTAGAGTTGAAACCATGCGTATCCTTGTGAGTATTCTGCATATTTTTCCAATGACATAGAAGCGGCGGTTGATACACCAACTGGTATTTCATATTTTGCAGCGACCCTTGCTAACGCTTCATCGGCGCCTACTCCAGCCATTTGGACCATACCCATTGGAGCTATGCCAACTGGTAATTTTGAGGGTAGTCTGAAGACTTTATGGCTTAAACTTCTTTGTTCGACATTGATCAAAGCTTTTGTCTTTAGTCTGAGCTTTCTGATAATTTCTCTATTGTCTACCTCTCCACTACCATCAGAGGCTGCCCCATCAATGTATTCGAACAACAATTTTGGCAGACGCCTTTTGGCAGACTTCTGAAAATCATCAAAACTAATATCGACTTTAGAAAAAGGATTTAGCAAATTTAGTTCCTGGCTTTAACTTCTTCCATGAAGCGGTGTCTTATAACCGCAGGGTCGATATCAATAACTGGTACAGGGATATTACCGCTTTCACATTTTGATACAATTATTGTCATCTTTTTGCCTTGAATTGCTGCTTCTAATACGTCCCTTGTTTCAGATGCCTGACATTCAATAACATTATCACAGCCGCATGCTTCTGCAACTTTTGCAAGAGAAGTTTTGCCACCTGCGTAAGTTGGTTGATCACCAGTTGAACCATAACTTCCGTTGTCAATAATCAATAAAATGAAGTTATTCGCGACGTTGTTAGCAATTGTCGGTAGGGTTCCAAAATTAGTAAGAACGGAGCCATCTCCATCTATCGCAATTACTGTTTCGTTTTGGCTTAGGGCAAGTCCCAATCCAATCGAAGAGGCTAATCCCATTGTGCCAAGCATATAAAAATTTGTTGGTTGATCATCGAGCATATGGAGTTCTTGTGATGGAAGTCCTATGTTGCTTACGACTAATTCGTCAGAAATAACTGGGATGATTGCTCTTAAAATTTCTGCCCGTATCATGATATTGTACTCCAAAAGTTGGCGTCGGTTAAAATAGCAACAGGTTTTTTTGCCATAAACGTGTGGTTTAAAATACCATCAAACTCATCTGCGTGTTTAGGTTCNTGAAAATGATAGGTAGGGANCTTAAGCTGTTCTAGAAGGGCTTTAGTATGAACCGCCATTTCNACTTGGCATTGAACTTTCTCNCCAACTTCACCCCTATAACTTATCAATATTGGAAGAGGCATGCGGTAGTATTGGATTAAAGTTACTAATGTATTAATAGTTACCCCAATTGCTGTATTCTGCATTATAATGCATGGACGTTTTCCACCCATGTATGCACCTGCACAAAGCCCCATCCCTTCATCTTCTTTATTTGATGGTACATGAAGTATTCTTTCATCGTTTTCTAATAATTCAATAATGCCAGACAGTTGTTTACATGGAACAGTTGTAACAAATTCTATTTTGTTTTTTACCATAGCATCTAACATATTTTGGGTAATTGACATTTCACAGTCCTCTAAATTTATGTTGATTAACCATCATCATTTTTAAAAAAATTGCCAATTAATAAATTTCATCTCGCGCTTAAGATTTTCTTAAGTGAGCCAGTATTTGCTTTTAGGAGGTGACAACCGTGTTAAAACTTTTCGCAAAGGTTTCGATTAGCGAATAGTTTCTAGAACTCTTTTTATATAAAATACCGATTTCGCGTTTATATTTTGGCTTATCAATAGGGATGAATTTAAGTTTTGATGAAACCTCGTTTGCTGCAATTGGAATCGGTAAAATTGCAACGCCCAGTCCATGACTTACCATCGATGCTACGGATGCCAAACTATCTAACTCTATACTTGTAGCAGGCTTAACGTCCAATTGAGTGAAAATTTCCTTNATNGGTCTATTTATCCAAGCNCCAGAGGGTAATTTTAAATATTGGGTCTCTGTTAGTATCTGTCGGATATTACTCCGTTTATCACTTCGACTGATCGCTAATGCGAGTGGCTCAAAGCCAATAGTGAACCAAGATAGCCCTTTTTGAAGTTCGGATGGTCTACTCATAACAGCTGCGTCTATTTTGCCTTTGTAGACTGAAGCGCACAACTCGGCGGAAAGAGCAGGCACGACTCTTAGTCTTAACCCTGGGAGTTTACCTTTCAATTCAGTAAGGGCCTTGGGNACCAAAGCGGTTAGTTCGGACGGAACAGAACCGAGGCTCAGCTCCCCTTTTATTATGTTTTCGCTGGTAGCCAAATTAATAAACTTATCATATGCATCAACAGCGTCTTGAATGGTAGGTAGCAACTCTATAGCTAATTTTGATAAAACAGGTGTTCGACCGCTACGGTCGAATAGTTGGAGACCTAAATCATATTCGAGCTGGCGCATTTGCTGGCTNATAGCCGATTGAGAAATATGTGCTTTTTCTGCAGCTTGTGAAAAAGAGCCGGTCTCCTTTATTGTTATAAGGCTTTTTAGGCGTTTTATTGTCATTTAAATACCTTGCAATAAAAATCACTAATCAACTCGACNTATTTTTATAAGTTATAAGTAACTATTTANAGGAATTAAGCAAACTGTTGCACTAATTAGTTTGTCAAATACGTAGCATTTCTTGCATCGGAAAAAATTGTAACTAAAACTCATATAGAAATTTTAGCAATGTTAGGTTTGAAATGGGATATATAATCGCAATTGANCAGGGGACGACGTCCACTCGGTCTATAGTTTTTGATGATCAATTTGAAATTTTGGGGCAAGGTCAGAAAGAATTTGAGCAACANTTTCCAAAGAGTGGNTGGGTTGAGCATAGTCCTCATGATTTGTTGAATACAGTAATTTCAACCTGCAAAANAGCACTTGATGAAGCGAAAATAAAAGCAAATGAGATTTTAGCNATAGGCATTACCAATCAACGTGAGACAACCTTACTATGGGATAANGTCACGGGTGAACCAGTTTATAATGCAATTGTCTGGCAAGATCGCCGNACGTCNAANTTNTGTGATGAGNTAAGANNTGCTGGANNAGANAAGTTANTAACNNGCGTNACNGGANTATTANTAGANCCATATTTTTCNGCNACNAANCTNAAATGGTTGCTAGATAATGTTGAGGGAGNACGTGCCAAGGCCNAGGCCGGTGAACTTTTATTTGGGACTGTTGATACCTATCTGATTTGGCATCTTACTAANGGTTTAATTCATGCAACAGACGCGACAAATGCNTCTCGNACGATGCTCTATGATATTAATGAAGGTGAGTGGTCGCANGAAATTTGTGAATTATTGAACATACCTNTGTCNATTTTACCAGAGGTNCGAAATTGTTCTGANGACTTTGGAGCATGTAATGAAAAAATACTGGGNCACAAGATTCCAATCAAGGGGGTGGCTGGTGANCAACATGCAGCGACAATNGGGCANGCTTGTTTCAAGCCAGGNATGATGAANTCNACTTANGGNACNGGATGNTTTGCTTTNNTNAATACAGGAAAAAGCATAGTAAGGTCAAAAAATAAGTTGCTTACCACTATTGCCTATCAATTTGATGGAAAACCTACTTATGCGCTTGAAGGTTCAATTTTCATAGCTGGTGCAGTAGTACAATGGCTTCGGGATGGACTGAAGATTATAAACTCTGCATCTGAGGCTCAAGATTTAGCAGAACATGCAGATATTAATCAGCAAGTGATTATAGTTCCTGCATTTACAGGTTTGGGAGCGCCTTACTGGAATGCTGATTGTAGAGGGGCAATATATGGGTTGACGCGAAATTCGGGGCCAGCTGAACTTGCAAAAGCGGCTTTAGAGTGTATAGGGTTTCA
>PAHS01000001.1 GCA_002711145.1 Marinovum sp.
GGAGACGAAGGGATTCGAACCCTCGAGACGATTCCTCGCCTACTCCCTTAGCAGGGGAGCGCCTTCGACCACTCGGCCACGTCTCCAAGAATGTGTCTAAGCGGTTGAACTATTGTTGACAAGGGCAAATTAAATTTTGCGAAAAGGTGCCGATATTTTATATACCTCCCAGCATTTTAATTAATTCAGTTGGAATAAAAGTTTTGAAATTAACTGAAAAAGCTAGGCATTAAATAGAAAATGCATCACGTCGCCGTCCTTCACGACGTACGCTTTACCTTCTACACGCATTTTTCCTGCGTCTTTGGCGCCAGCCTCACCCTCAAATTTGATATAATCGTTATATGAGATGGTTTCAGCGCGAATGAAACCTCTTTCAAAATCACCATGGATGACGCCTGCTGCTGTAGGTGCTTTTGTGTCCTTATTGATGGTCCATGCTCTAGCTTCCTTAGGACCTGCAGTAAAATACGTTTCGAGATTAAGAAGCTCATAACCTGCTCTAATGAGTCGATCCAAACCAGCTTCCGTTAGGTTCATCTCCTCTAGAAACATCAACGCTTCATCAGCCTCCAATTGGCTAATTTCTTCTTCAATTTGCGCACTTATAATTACCACGCCTGCATCTTGTGAGGCGGCCATACTTACAACTTTATCCGAATGGCTATTTCCAGTTGCCGCAGAATTTTCCTCGACATTACATACAAATAATATTGGCTTCGCGGTGAGTAGCTGCAGCATTTGCCAAGCCTTTTGATCCTCTTCTGCTATTTCAACAGATCTTGCTGGAAGACCCTCCTCTAACTTTTTTAGCGCAGAATTTAGGAGCCTTTCTTGCTGTACAGCTTCCTTATCTCCGCCTCTGACTTTGCGACTAAGGTTTTGTAAACGCTTTTCGATACTCTCTATATCGGCTAACATCAATTCAGTTTCGATGGTCTCAGCGTCAGCTAGAGGATCCACTCTGCCTTCAACATGAGTCACGTCGGGGTCTTCAAAGCAACGCAGTACGTGGGCGACAGCATCTACTTCTCTGATGTTTGCTAAAAACTGATTTCCGAGGCCCTCACCTTTTGAAGCCCCTTTGACTAAACCTGCAATATCTACAAANGTCATTCTTGCNGGAATAACATTTTGCGAACTGGCAATTTTTGCCAGATTGTCAAGACGCCCATCGGGAACGGAGACCTCACCAACGTTTGGCTCAATTGTACAAAAGGGAAAATTTGCTGCTTGCGCAGCTGCTGTTTTTGTTAATGCATTGAATAATGTTGACTTACCAACATTTGGNAAACCNACTATGCCCATTTTAAAGCCCATAAGCTACGACCTTGACTANGNTTTGGTCTAGCTTTTAAGCTGAGAGCTTTAGAGTTGCAATAAACTATTAAGACTATCTCTTGCCCAACAAGAAATTTTGGTTCAAAAGTCTGAAATAGAAGATGGGCGGAAGGATACCGAATGACCCGTATTGATAATAAATTTGCCGAGCTTAAAGCAGACTCCCAAAAAGCTTTTGTATCTTACATAATGGCAGGTGATCCAAACCTAGAGCTGTCTTACGAATTGATGGAACGTTTACCTGCCTCAGGTGTTGATATCATTGAATTAGGACTTCCTTTCACAGACCCAATGGCAGATGGCTCTACGATTCAATTAGCGGGACAAAGAGCCTTAAAAAACGGAATGACGCTTCAAAAAACATTAGATATGGCAAAAAAATTTAGAAAAAAAGACGATGTCACGCCGATAGTTCTCATGGGTTATTACAATCCAATTTTTAGTTATGGCGTAGAGAAATTTCTTATAAATGCAAAATCGTCTGGTATCGACGGTTTAATAGTGGTCGATCTTCCGCCAGAGGAGGATGATGAACTTTGCATCCCTGCACAAGCGGCGGGCATAAATTTTATCAGGCTAGCCACTCCCACCACAGACAACAAAAGACTACCCACAGTTTTACAAAACACATCAGGTTTTGTTTATTATGTTTCAATAACAGGAATTACAGGTGCTGCATCTGCCAAGGCAAATAATGTCGGACCAGAAGTAGCACGAATTAAATCGAAAACAGATTTACCAGTAGTCGTAGGGTTTGGCATTAAAACCCCTGAGAATGCCAATGAAATTGCATCAATTGCAGATGGTGCAGTTGTAGGGTCGGCAATTGTTGAGAAGTTTGCTGACGGAGCGTCGGTTAGTGAAATTTGTGCATTTGTTAAAAGCTTGGCAGATGGAGCTCACGACAACAGTGTTTAGATACTATTTGTTAAATACAGACTTATTATAATTGTAATAACATCGAACCGGGTTCTTTATGCCAGTAATAACAAACATTTCAGACCTTGAGCGTATTTATAAAAAGCGCGTTCCAAAAATGTTTCATGACTACGCGGTGTCTGGAAGTTGGGACGAGCAAACTCTTGAAGATAATTCATCTGATTTTAAAAAAATCCGCCTACGCCAACGCATAGCGGTGGATATGACAGATCGGAAAACCAATTCCGAAATGATTGAACAGCCGGTAGAAATTCCAGTGGCTTTGGCACCGGTTGGACTTACTGGGATGCAAAGAGCAGACGGTGAAATTAAAGCAGCCAAAGCGGCTGAAAAATTTGGCGTGCCTTTTACTTTATCTACAATGTCAATCTGCTCTATTGAAGATGTAGCACAAAATACTGACAAACCATTTTGGTTTCAATTGTANACAATGAAAGATACTGGGTTCGTAAATAGTCTAATTGATAGAGCAAAAGCAGCTAAATGCTCAGCACTTGTGATTACGCTTGACCTGCAAATATTGGGGCAAAGGCACAAAGACCTAAAGAATGGTTTATCCGCTCCNCCTAAACCAACACTTAGAAATATTTTTGATTTATCAACTAAATGGGGTTGGGGCCTTGAGATGTTACAAACCAGACGTAGGTCGTTTGGTAATATAGTAGGGCATGTCTCTGGGGTAAGTGATACCTCGAGCTTGTCAGAATGGACCCATACTCAGTTCGACCCAGCCTTAGACTGGGANAAAATTTCAAAGATCAAAGAATATTGGGGTGGCAAAGTAATTCTAAAGGGCATTCTAGACGCCGAGGATGCTAAAATGGCTCTTCAAGTAGGAGCTGATGCACTCATTGTTTCAAATCATGGCGGTCGACAATTAGATGGTGCCATAAGCTCCATAGAGGCATTACCTTCTATCCTAGAAGCNGTAGGAGATAAGATCGAANTTCACTTGGATGGNGGAATAAGGTCTGGTCAAGACATTTTAAAAGCGATTGCGATGGGCGCTAAGGGAACTTACATCGGACGTCCATATGTTTACGGTTTNGGAGCCTATGGCGAAAAAGGGGTCACATTAGCTTTAGAAATAATTCGTAATGAGTTGGACATTTCTATGGCATTATGTGGATATAAAAATATTAGAGATGTNGGTAGGTCCACAATTTTATTACCAAAAGATTTTGGAAAGCGCTGGGCATAGACTAGAGNATTAATAGCTTCAACTTTCGACTTTCAATCTATTTTCTTTTCATATAAGGACTTTTTCAGTGGGCTACAGCCTTGGAGGAGCCCAAATTTCAGGAGAATAGAAATGGCAAAAGAAATCCCAGATTTAGTTGCCGTTGCGCGGACGGGGACAGGCAAGGGCGCCGCTCGTCAAGCTCGTCGCAACGGAATGGTACCAGGAGTAGTTTATGGTGGAGGTGTGGATCCTCTGCCTATTGAAGTTCCCTTCAATGAACTACTGAAACGCTTAAAAGCTGGACGTTTCAAGTCCACACTTTATAATTTGAAAGTTGATGGTCAAGATGATGTGAGGGTCATCTGCAGAGATGTTCAGCGTGATGTAGTAAAAGATCTCCCTACTCACTTGGACTTCATGAGGCTTCGTAGGACCACAAAAATTAACTTATTTATAACAGTCGAGTTTATCAACGAAGGAGGCGCACCAGGTCTGAAACGAGGGGGTGTTTTAACCGTTGTGCGACCAGAGGTTGAGCTCGTCGTTACCGCTGCAGANATACCGGAAAAAATTACGGTAGATCTTGATGGACTTGATATCGGCGATGTTATTTCAATTTCATCAGTAACATTACCAGATGGTGCGAAACCTACAATTGACCGTGACTTTGTGATCGCAAACATATCCGCACCGTCTAGCTTACGGTCCTCAGGAAGTGATGATGAAGAAGACGCTCCAGAAGAAGAGACGTCTACTGATACAGAAGAAACAGCAACAGAAGAATAATTAACAACAGTATGTTTTTTATAAGGGCGATACTTGGTATCGCCCTTTTTCTTTGCAAACCTTCCGTCTATGCTANTGGAAATTAGTTATTTGCAGAGTTGCACCATGAAGCTATTTGTTGGGCTGGGAAATCCCGGCGAAAATTATTCTAAAAATCGCCATAATATTGGTTTCATGATAGTTGATGCGATCGTAAACCATTACGGAGGATCCGCTTGGAAAAAAAAATTTCAAGGTCTGGCAAGCGAAATCATTTTAGATAAAGAAAAAATCATTTTTTTAAAACCATCGACATTTATGAACCTATCCGGTCAAGCAGTAAGTGAAGCCTCTAGATTTTATAAAATTCAACCCTCTGAGATATGTGTTTTCCATGACGAGCTAGACTTACCCTTTTTAAAGCTAAAAACAAAAATTGGCGGTGGGCATGCTGGGCATAACGGTCTGCGTTCAATTCAGCAGCACTTAGGCCCTGATTATTTCAGAGTACGCGTGGGAATTGGGCATCCAGGAGAAAAGTCCCAGGTTGCTTCTTACGTGTTAAACAATTTTCCTAAAAACAGTGAAGCTGATTTAAGTATTTTGCTGCAAAGCGTCTCAGAAGGTTTTCCTGAGCTGATCAAAGGAAAGCAAGAAAACTTTTTGAACATCATAAATAGAAATAGACATTCAAAAATAAAATTATCAGATACGAAAAAAGTGGCGACAAACCATTCTTCTGGAAATCCCGTTTTGGATAAAAATGTTGATAAAAAGAAAAGCGCTCTAGAGCGTTTGATTGAAAAATTCCGGTGAACTCAAAACCTGAATTAGACATATTCTGAATAGTACCTGGATTATCTAAAAGTATAGTCTAGTTTCATTGAGAACAAATAAATAAAAGGCAAATAAATGAATAATGACTATAATATGGTGGAAAGCTTAAATGTCTTAGACGAAGAATTGCTTCCTTGTTCACAAGATCCTTTAACCGGTTTTTTCCGAGATGCCCATTGCAACACATGCAAGGCAGACTTTGGCAGCCATACGGTTTGCGCGATAATGACAGAAGAGTTTTTGGCCTTTTCAAAATATGTGGGAAATGATCTTTCAACGCCTAATCCTGGATTTCAGTTTATGGGGCTTAAGCCGGGAGATCAGTGGTGTCTTTGTGCGAGTCGCTTCTTACAGGCATATGACGAAGGTTGCGCTCCAAAAGTCAATTTAAGCTCAACACACAAAAAGGCTTTAGACATCATCCCTTTAGANACATTAAAGAAATGCCAAGATGGTTAGGTCTTAATTACCAAACCCAGCAAAAATTAATTAAAAAGAAAGTCACCGACATTTATTGATCTGTAAATAGCTGCTAGTTTTTCTACCGCATCTTTTGGCGGGAGTTCTTCTGAGTGACCGCTTTTTCTACTTGTTAGCTCTACCACTCCATTCTTCAGACCCCGTGGACCAACCGTAAGGCGCCAAGGCAAACCTATTAGATCCATCGTAGCAAATTTTCCACCTGCTCTTTCATTTCGATCGTCATAAAGAGGTTCCAAACCTAATGCACTAAGTGACTTATAAAGTGCCTCGCACGCATCATCCGCCTCCGGGTCACCCTGCTTTAAATTTACAATGCCGCAATGGAAAGGAGTAACCCCTTCTGGCCAAATGATACCGTTATCGTCATGTGAGGCCTCAATTATAGCACCGATTAATCTCGATACACCAATTCCATGAGATCCCATATGGACAGGCATCTTATTTCCTGCGTCGTCCGTAACATGAGCTCCCATTGCTTCTGAATATTTCGTTCCAAAATAAAAAATCTGGCCAACTTCAATACCACGCGCACTTTTTTGCCTTTCCTTTGGAACCTTGGCAAATAAGTTTGGATCATGTGTTTCATCAGTTCGGGCATATAGTGATGTAAATTCATCCAGAACAGCCTGACATGCAGATTTATCAGCGTAGTTGATATCACGGTCGCCAAAAGTCAAATCTGTTACCTTGGAGTCATAGAATACCTCTGACTCTCCTGTTTCAGCAAGCACAAGGAACTCATGCGTGTTGTCACCACCAATTGGACCACTATCAGCCCTCATGGGGATAGCTTGTAATCCCATGCGCTCATAAGTCTTTAAGTAGCTAACAAGATGCCTATTATATGAATGTAATGCATCCTCTTTTGTTAAATCAAAATTATAACCATCCTTCATGTAAAACTCTCTGCCTCGCATAATTCCAAAACGAGGCCGAATTTCATCACGAAATTTCCATTGAATTTGGTACAAGGTGAGGGGTAGATCTTTATAACTTGAGACATGCGATCTAAATATGTCAGTCACCATTTCTTCTGCGGTTGGAGTGTATAGTAAATCACGATCTTGCCTATCTTTTATCCGTAACATTTCCTGACCATAATCGTCATATCGACCACTCTCACGCCACAAATCTGCAGATTGTATAATCGGCATTTGTATTGGTATGTGATTAGCCTTGATCTGCTCTTCATGAACAATATTTTCAAGTTTACGCAGAACCTTAAATCCAAGTGGTAACCATGAGTAAATACCAGCTGCTTGCTGCTTAATCATTCCGGCCCGCAACATTAACCTGTGAGAAACCACTTGTGCTTCTGCTGGGGTCTCTTTTAAAACTGGTAGAAAATAACGAGAAAGCTTCATNAAAAAAACCTTTGTGGATAGATGTAAGAGCAATAAGTAANTTTTAACGAGTGTGTAAGACACAAACAAGAGCTGCNCGATAAAAATACAACTTGAANCAAATGCTTGTATGCGCGAATTATATAATAAGTATCTAGGAGGAAATTATGGCTCTGCCGGTTAAAGATCAGATCAAATACTGGACAGTTGCTGCAGCGATATTGCTTCTATTTTTATGGCTTTTGGGGGATATTTTACTCCCATTTGTTTTAGGAGCAGCACTTGCATACTTACTTGATCCAATTGTTGATAGACTGGAACGCTTAGGGACCGGCAGGATTCTAGGGACCACACTGGTATTAGCAGCAGCATTTCTTGTCATCTTTTTTATATTCATTCTTCTTGTACCACTGGCATTCGATCAAATGAGNCTCTTGGCTACAGCTGCACCAGATCTTCTTATCATGGTACAAAAGCTTGTAGTTAATCAATTAGCATCCATATCTCCAGGATCTGAGGCATTAAATTCCACCTTGTCAAAGTTCTCAACAATGGCTCAGGAAAAATTAGGGCTAATATTTGGAAGTTTGATGGCTTCCGCTATTTCAATTATAGACATCATAATGCTGATGGTAATTACCCCAGTCGTAGCCGTTTATCTTTTAGTAGATTGGGATCGCATCTTATTAAAGATTAATGATCTACTTCCTCTCGATCACGCTCCAGTTGTTAGAAGTTTAGCAGCAGAAATAGACAGCACTTTGTCCGCATTCGTCCGAGGCATGATTACAGTTTGCCTGATACTTGGCGTTTACTATGCAACCGCCCTAACAATCATCGGGTTAGAATTTGGGCTTATAATTGGGTTGATAGCAGGTTTGGTGAGCTTCATTCCTTTTGTCGGTGCTTTGTTAGGTGGCATTTTAGCGATCGGACTAGCACTATTGCAGTTCTGGGGAGAATTTCAAACAGTGGCTTTAGTTATTGGGATATTTATTGTTGGTCAAATATTTGAAGGCAATATTTTAACCCCAAAATTAGTGGGTAATTCCGTAGGATTACATCCGGTGTGGTTAATACTCGCTCTTTCCCTGTTTGGTGCCTTTTTTGGTTTTATTGGTTTGCTATTGGCGGTACCTGTAGCAGCAAGTACAGGAGTGATTTTGCGCTTTTTAGTAAAGAACTATAAAGTGAGTAGGCTCTATTTGGGCAACAATGGCAACAAACTGGATGACTAAGCAGTTAGCATTTGATTTACCTTCACGCCCGGCACTAGGGAAAAGTGACTTTTTCATTTCTGACTGCAATTCGATGGCTGTAAAATTAATGGAAGACTGGGAAAACTGGCCGAACCGACAACATATTTTATCTGGACCAGCCGGTTCTGGCAAAACTCATTTAGCACTTGTGTGGGCGAGGTCCATGTCTGCGAATGTTTTAAATGTTGCCGAAATTGTTAATATCGACCTTCAAAAGGCACCCTCAGCATCTTTTGTAATAGAAAATATGGACGAGCAACCAGAAAACGTAGAATTGGAAAATAACCTTTTTCATTTATTCAACATGCTGCTCGCGAACGGTTGTTATTTACTTCTTACAGGCAAGAAAGATCCAATATATTGGAAAATAAATCTACCAGACCTTCGTTCACGAGTTCTGGGAATGAGAAATGCACGATTACTTCCACCTGACGATAACTTATTTTTAGCCCTGATCGCCAAACTTTTTGCAGACCGGCAAATTTTTCCAAAACCAGAAGTCCTGCAGTACATCACCCGTCATAGTGAAAGAAGTTTTAGCACAGCAAGTCATTTGGTAGACTTTTTAGATAAAGCAGCTCTCAGTGAGGGGAAGAAAATTAGCCTTAAATTTACTGCATCAAATCTATGTAAGTTTAATGATTTGTAACCACAAATTGATTGTTGACCCAACAATAATTGAATGCGAGACAGGTGTTGTTAAAAATGTGCAAAGGTAACTATAATAAATGCAAGACCTTGCCGTAACCCCCCCTCTTTTCAAGGAGACAGTCTTCGATGACCCATCTATTCGAGATCTATCGAAGGTAGGTGTAATCGACATTGGCTCCAATTCAGTACGCTTAGTCGTATTTGATGGGGCCGCCCGCTCACCAGCATATTTTTTCAACGAAAAAATAATGTGTGGGCTTGGTGTAGGCCTATCTCTGAACGGCAAACTAAATCCGACTGGACGTGTAAGAGCAATAGCAGCGATAGCACGCTTTAAAAACTTGGCATTATCCATGGGAATTCATGAACTTACGGCCATAGCCACTGCAGCAGTTAGAACTGCTTCGGACGGTCAAGATTTCTGTAAAGAAGTTATGGAAAAAACTGGGCAGTTTATTGCCATGATTTCTGGAGAAGAGGAGGCCAAATTATCTGCTCAGGGCGTACTCACAGGTTGGCCAGGAGCATATGGATTAGTATGCGACCTGGGCGGGACATCACTCGAGCTGGCAGAGATCAGTAACGGCAAAGTTGGAAAATGTGCAAGCTCTGAACTAGGTCCCTTAAAATTAATGGATATCAGCAAAAAAAAGGAACGTCTTGAATTTATAAAGTCTGAGTTATCCGATTTAGCTAAATCCTTTAGTCCTAGAAATAACCGATTATTCTTAGTTGGCGGATCGTGGCGCGCACTCGCTCGCATAGATATGGAGAGGTGCGACCACCCATTGAGAGTTTTGCACGAGTATCGAATGGAAAAAAAAACCATCAAGGACTTGAAACACTTTATTAAGGATCAAGGCCTGGAAAATGTGGCAAAACAATGTTCAATTTCGGGGAACAGAATAATGTTTATTCCATACGCAATTGAAGTGCTTGAAAAACTATCTAATATTTTTAGATCCAAGGATATCGCCATATCAAGCTATGGAATCAGAGAAGGCATGTTGTATGAAAAAATGCCACAGATGCTTCGAGATAGAGATCCTTTGATTGAAGCCTGCCGATTTGCTGAAGCAAAAGACGCAAGAGTGCCGGGAGCCGGAAAAGCACTTTTTAATTTCGTGAAACCGCTTTTTTCAAATGCTAAAGAGAGTGAAACTCGATTAATACAGGCGGCTTGTTTATTGAATGATGTGTCTTGGCGCGCTCACCCTGATTATAGGCACGAAGCCTGCTTTGATTATATAACGAGGGCTAATCTAGGAGGGTTGAAACACTCTGAGCGTGTTTTTTTGGGACTTTCTCTTTTGTTTCGCTATAAAAATAGTCACTCTCGCACTTCTTTTGATCCATTACTACGCCTGCTTAGTGCACAGAAAATAAAAGATGCCGAAATACTCGGTAAAGCTATGCGTTTGGGTGCAAACCTATGGGTCACTTCAACAAAGACCACAACTTATTTGAAGTATTCCAAAAAGAAAAATAAATTATCACTCAAAATAAGTGAACTGGATAAAAAGCGGTTAGGCGAGGTTTCGCTTGTTAGACTAGAGTCACTAGCTAAATCACTTAGAGCAGTATCAGAAATTTCTGACATTTAATTATAAATTTTCAACAAGCTGTTCGTAGGCATTATTTATTTGGCTTAACTTGGTTTGAGCTAATTTGATAGCTTCCTCTGGCATACCCCTCGCAATTAGCTTATCGGGATGGCATTCAAGGACTTTGTCTTTGTATGCTCTTTTGATTTCTTTGATGTTCGAGTAGGTTTCAACACCTAGAATTTCATGAGGGTCCATTTCTACTTCTACAAATCGCGCTTTTAATCTCAAAAAATCTCTGCCAGAAAAGCCAAATATTTCATTCACATTTTGTAAAAATTCATCCTCTTTCGGATGATACTCGCCATCAGCAAGTGAGATATGAAATAAGCTCTCCATAAGATCTAATAAAGTTTGGTGCCGCTCCCCAAACATCTTTCTAATTCTGCGAGCATACACATCGTACCCAGCAACATCTTGCCTAGCCAAATCGAATACTTTTCCAGCTGCAGCCACCTCAGATTCAGGAATATGGAAAATCCTTCTAAATACTTTTACCTCTTCCTTTTTCACACTGCCGTCCGACTTAGCCATTTTTGCACCCAGAGCAATTACAGCAATTGTGAAAGCAACTGATTTTTCGGGTGGCGTTCTTAATTTTGAAAAAATCTTCGCTAATGGTTCACCCTTAGCGAGCATCGAAATAGCGGTAGTTATTTTTGCCCAAATAGACATTTGTANATTATTTCTTTAATCAGTTTGTAAAAATTTTTGCATTAACGTTAAGTCGAGCCAGGTACCAAATTTATATCCAACTCTGGGGAGTTCAGCCACAACTTTGAACCCAAGAGATTCATGGAATTTAACCGCTTTGCTATTTAAACTGCTAACTCCAGCAAAAATCGATTGAAAATCTTTTGTTTTCGCGTCTTCTAATATTTTTTTCATAAGTGCTCTACCTAAACCCAATCTCTGCTTATTGTCAGAAATAACAATAGTATGTTCTAGGGTTTTTTCATAACCAACGCCATTTCTAAATTGAAAATATGTGGCAAATCCCATTACTTCGCCTTGGCACTCACTTACAAAAAAGCCAAATCTTCTTTTTGTACTTTCCAGAATTTTNTCTATAATTTCGGCTTCAGTTTTAATTCTACTATTGAATGTGTTAAAGGTATTGCTGATATTGTTATTCCAAATTTGCATGATGGCCACTGCATCTTCAATAGATGCACCGCGAATAACTATTTGATCATCACCATACCATTTGTTGGAGTTTCTATCCATAATTCATAAGACCCCGCTCCAGACGTATAAGCAAATTCGATACGTTGGTCAGATAATAATCCACTTAATAATGAACACAAGTTGTTAGCATGTTTGTGTTTTATTATTAACTTTTTCAAACTACATCCATTTTCTTTAAGCGTTTTACTGGGGTGTTTTGAGGGCCCCCAGTCGATAAGTGCAGGCGCAAATCCCTCAAATGGAAGTATACCATCTTTTGGTACGGTTAAACTCCATCTTAGAGATCCCCGCGAAAGATCGAGTATATCTCCAATTTTAGGCATTAAATCACGTGGCACAAAGCGACTAAAGTCAGCACTACAAACCCAGTTTGTTATTCTTGGATAGCCGGTGAAATTATCCAAATTGAACCATCTTGGAGTTCTCTCAGCTATCAAATCTGGAGCGATAGAAATCACTTCAAGATAGGAAGTACCTAAAGAAATTAACTTATTGTGGGTACCAAAAAGCCGATGTTCACCCCCAGTTTCAGCTTTTATACCAAGCCTATCTTCAATAAATGTCTGGCCATCTTCTAAGCTCTCTGAAGAAATCACAATATGATCTAACTTTAACATTGGTGCCCTCANAAGCNTTCTNCATGTAATGACCTAATTAGGCTTTAGCAAGCCTAATTAGGTCAAGTATCTTCGANGCAGCTTGAGGAATATTAGTTCCAGGGCCAAAGATTGCTTTAACACCCTTTTCGTAAAGAAACTCATAGTCTTGTTGAGGNATAACTCCNCCACAAATCACTAAAATATCNCCNGCATCGCGCTGATTNAGAGATTCNATCAGTTTTGGGGCNAGGGTTTTGTGCCCTGCNGCCTGAGAAGAAATNCCAATAACGTGNACNTCATTGTCAATTGCATCCTGTGCNGCCTCATCAGGGGTCTGAAATAAAGGGCCTACNTCNACATCAAACCCAATATCNGCGAAGGCNGTTGCAATAACCTTAGCTCCTCGATCATGCCCGTCCTGACCCATTTTAACTACCAACATTCGAGGGCGCCTACCCTCATCTTTCGCAAATTTTTCTAATTCAAGTTGAATGGCAATAAAGTCTTCATCACCTTCATACGCTGCTCCATACACCCCTGCTAAAGTTTTAACTTCAGCACGATGACGACCAAAAACCTTTTCCATGGCCATTGAGATTTCTCCCACAGTCGCACGAGCACGCGATGCCTCAACTGCAGCTGATAACAAGTTTCCACCTCCAGCTGCTACCTTTTCTAAATTTGATANAGCTTGGGAGCATTTTTTTTCGTTACGGTGCTTCTTTATATTTTCTAAGCGAGTAACTTGTGCTTCTCTTACTGCATNATTGTCTATGTCGCGGATCTCCAGTTGATCTTCCTCATTAAGGCGGTATTTGTTGACGCCTACTATCACTTGATCGCCCCTATCGATATCAGCTTGACGCCTTGCCGCTGTTTCTTCTATCCGCAATTTTGGCATCCCAGCCGCTACGGCTTTTGTCATACCACCCATTTCATCAACTTCTTCTATTAATTGCCAAGCTGCATCCGCCAAATCTGCGGTCAACTTTTCGACATAATATGAACCAGCTAAAGGATCTACAACATTGGACACACCCGTTTCCTCTTGTAAAATCAACTGCGTATTTCTAGCAATTCGGGCACTAAAATCTGTGGGAAGCGCCATAGCTTCGTCCAATGCATTTGTATGTAGTGACTGAGTTCCACCCAGAACGGCGGACATAGCCTCGTAGGCAGTGCGAATAACATTGTTATAGGGGTCTTGCTCTTGCAGAGATACTCCTGATGTCTGACAATGAGTTCTCAACATTTTTGAACGTGGATTTTTAGCACCCAGTTCAGTCATAATTCTGTGCCAAAGAAGCCTTGCAGCTCGCAATTTTGCTGACTCCATAAAAAAGTTCATCCCGATTGCGAAGAAGAATGATAATCGCCCAGCAAAAGCGTCTATATCTAAACCTTTCTCAATGGCTTTTTTAGCATATTCTTTACCGTCAGCCAATGTGTAGGCTAATTCCTGAACGAGGCTCGCACCAGCTTCTTGCATATGATAGCCCGAAATGGATATTGAATTAAATTTAGGCATTTCGTTAGACGTGTATTCAATGATGTCAGCTACTATTCTCATTGATGGTTCAGGAGGATAGATATAGGTGTTTCTAACCATAAATTCCTTCAGGATATCATTTTGAATTGTCCCAGAGAGTTCTGACCTCTTATGCCCCTGCTCTTCTCCTGCAACAATAAAATTCGCTAAAACTGGAATTACTGCGCCATTCATAGTCATAGAAACAGAAATTTCTTCTAAAGGGATCCCATCAAAAAGAATTTTCATATCTTCTACGCTATCAATTGCAACTCCAGCCTTACCCACATCGCCAATAACACGTTCGTGATCACTATCATAACCCCTGTGCGTTGCTAAATCAAAAGCAACTGAAACGCCTTGCTGTCCAGCCGCCAATCCACGTTTGTAAAAGGCATTAGACTCTTCTGCCGTAGAGTAACCAGCATATTGGCGGATTGTCCAAGGTCGACCAGTGTACATTGTCGCCTTCACACCCCTTACGTAAGGCTCAAAGCCCGGTAATTTACCTAAATGTGCAAGCCCCTTTAGGTCTTCTTCAGAATAGACCGGTTTCACCTCGATGCCTTCAAGAGTTCTCCAATCTAAATCTTCAATAGGTCTTCCGCGCAGTTCTTTTTCTGCTAGTTTTTGCCAGTTCACTCTACTTTGCGACATTACAATCTCCTAAAAATATAT
>PAHS01000015.1 GCA_002711145.1 Marinovum sp.
AGATCTAACCTCAAAAGGTTCTAAAACTTTATCATATTTTGCTCCTGCAATAAAAATCTCGGCGGTATCGGTTAGACATTCAAAGCAAACTGGTGTGTCTGTCGGGGCGTACACGCCCTCGGGCTCTCCATCCCACACGTCCAAAGATCTATTACCTATTGAGTCGAATTTTTGACCACCAATATCAATATCAATGGTGCCAGTGGCTGGCACGATACATGACTCATATTGGCTTAATCTGTATTTAAAATTTTCACCTTTAAATAACTTAACAATATTGAAGTAGTTCAGTGGGACTAGATCATGATTAACGTCCACGATTGGGATATTTTTGTTGTCGTAAGGGGCAATATGCATAATTAAGCTTTCGTATTATATTACTGAATATTAGTTTTTGTTTAAAAACGTCTCTAATTCATCTGTTGTCGGCATTGCTCCAGCACATCCGGGCTTTGATACAACAATTGCCGCGCATGCTGAGCCCCTGAGGACGGAGTCCTCAAGGTTGAAACCATCGGCTATCGAAGCCAGTAATCCTGCCATAAAACTATCGCCTGCGCCTACAGGTTTAATGGCTTTTGTTGGGAAAATGCCTGTTCTAATTTCATTCTTATCATTGAGCGAGATTGCACCTTTCTCACCCATCTTATAAATTACTGTTTTCCCCAGAGAAGCCAATTCTCTAGCTTTTTCCAATCCGAGGTCGTAATCCCCTGCCATAAATCCAAACTCTTCATCGTTACCCACAATAAGGTCGCTGCTCATGCCCGCCTTAGATAAAACATCTGAAGCAACTTTATCGGAAGGCCAACTGTAAGGTCGATAATCGATATCAAATATTACAGGCAATCCCGCTTCATGTGCCTTTTTGATCGCATGAAATGTAGAAGTTCGAGACGGGTCTGAGGCAAACACTGTTCCAGCAGTAATAACTGCATTGTAGTTGCGATATTCAATGATATCTACATCCGCTGTTTCGACTAGAAAATCTGCTGCATTGTTTCTGTAAATCACATTCTGAAAATCATCTAATGTACTTTCATAAATAGCTAAAGAAGTACGGCACTCGCCTGAAATTGTTTTTACGTACTTTGTGTCCACTCCATAATCTTCTAGGCGGTTTACTGCAAATCTTCCAATTGCATCGTCAGAAACTGAAGTAATTAAGCTTGCTTGTGAGCCAAGTTTTACCAGTCCGGCACATATATTGGCTGATGATCCACCCAAATCAGAACTAAATTTTCCAGAGTTTTCGCTTTTTACTCCTATCTCATCGCAAAATAGGTCTATGCCTGCTCTTCCAAATACGGCAAATTTCTTACCTTTTATGGCCTCAAATAAATCGTCCATTACTCTAGAATTTCTTTCTTTATTTTCTCTGCAAAATACAAAACGTTTTATGTTGCCGTCATACCGAACTGGTGATACGCGTTTCAACAAAGCTTATTATTTGTTTCAAAAGGTTCTAGCTAAAAATGCGCGAGATTGGAATAGGCATTGTAGGTGGTGGCTACATGGGCAAAGCACACTCAGTTGCAATGTCGTCAGTCGGTGCAGTGTTTAATACTTATCTCCGGCCACGGCTTCAAATGATTTGTGCTCGAAGTGACGCCAGTGCTGAAAAATATCGAAAAGCGTATGGCTTTAGAGCTGCAACATCTGATTGGCGTGTTTTAGTGAAAGACCCAACTGTGGAGGCAATTGTTATTGCAACCCCTCAAATTGAGCATAGGGAAATTGCTGTAGCTGCGTTTGCGCAGGGTAAGCCAGTGTTCTGCGAAAAACCTCTGGGCTCTTCTTTAAAAGATGCAATTGTTATGAATGATGCCGCAGAAGCAAGTGGTTTGCCAAATATGGTAGGTTTTAATTACATTCGAACGCCTGCTAGTCAATTCGTTAGAAAGCTATTGGCCAACGGTGAACTGGGAAAAGTAACATGGTTTCGTGGTGAGCACACTGAAGACTTTCTCGCGGACCCTCTCACACCTGCATCATGGAGGTGCAGTAGCATGTCCAATGGGACCCTGGGAGATTTGGCTCCACATATGATAAATGCGGCACTTGCATTAATGGGGCCGATCCGTTCATTGCTGTGTGAGTATGAAACGGTCCATAAAGAGCGCCCAGGTGGCGATGTCAGTAATGATGATCATGCTCAAATTATGTGCCGATTTGATGGTGGTGCTATGGGGCATATGTACTTTAGTCGTGTCGCGACTGGCCGCAAAATGGGTTACGCATACGAAATACATGGAACAAAGGGTTCGGTGCGTTTTGATCAAGAGGATCAGAATTCCGTATGGCTCTATCGGTCTGAAGGACCTGAAGCTGAAAGAGGTTTCAGGCAAATTTTAACTGGACCAGCGCACCCAGATTACGAACCTTTTTGCCAGGGGCCTGGTCACGGCACAGGCTATCAGGATCAAATAATAATTGAGGCTCGTGATTTTCTTGCAGCGATCGAAAAAAATAAGTCTTATTGGCCATCGTTTAAAGATGGCTTACAGGTTTCTCGAGTTGTGAGTGCTGCTCTACAATCAGGAAAGCAGAGGGCTTGGGTTGATTTGGTGTCAATTTGATTTGAGCAACTTTGGAAAATTGAATTAATCCATTAAGAAAGACTAAGTATGACCAAATTAAAATGGGGAATGATAGGCGGTGGAGAAGGAAGCCAAATTGGTCCAGCACACCGCTTGGGAGCTGTAGCAGACGGCCGTTTCGAGTTGGTTGCTGCTGCCTTTGATCATAGGCCGGCAAAAGGTAAAGCGTTTGCAGAAAGTTTGGGGATTGATACTGATCGAGCTTACGGTACTTGGGCCGAAATGCTTTCTGGTGAGCAAAATAGAGAAGATCCTATTGATCTTGTTACTATTGCAACGCCAAATGCTACCCATTTTGAAATCACGAAGTCTTTTTTAGAAGCTGGCTTTAATGTCTTGTGTGAGAAACCGATGACTATGACAGTTGAAGAAGGAGAAGAAATTTACAAAATCTCTCAGAAAAGTGGGAGGGTTTTCTCTGTCAACTATTGTTACTCTGCTTACCCAATGGTGAGACAGGCTCGCGCTATGGTCCGCAGCGGTGATATTGGCAAGTTAAGGTTAATTATTACAAATTTCAGTCATGGGCATCATGCAGATGCAAAAGATGCAGAAAACCCAAGAGTGCGATGGCGTTATGATCCAGAGATGGCNGGTGTTTCTGGTCAGTTTGCTGANTGCGGTATTCANGCAATGCATATGGCTAGTTTCGTNTCNGACGATACGGTGGAGAGGCTAAACGCGGATTTTGCGTCGACNATTTCAACTAGAATTTTGGAAGATGATGCATTTGTTAATTTTCGNCTTAGTAGGGGAACTGTGGGGCGTTTNTGGACATCATCCGTGGCAATTGGTCGACAGCATGGGTTTGATATACAAATTTTTGGTGAAACCGGTGGCTTACGTTGGGCGTCTGAGCAACCAAATCAGTTGATTTACACTCCGCTGTCAGGTCGAACGCAAGTTATTGAAAAAGGTGAGGCTGATTTGTACGATGATGCTAAAAGGCTCAGTAGAGTTGCAATAGCTCATCCTGAAGGCTTCCCGCTAGCTGTNGCAAACGTCTACCTGGATTTAGCNGATGCAATTTCTGGATACGAAAGAGATGGATTACCAACCGCTGAAGATGGTCTCCGTTCGATGTCGGCGGTGTATGCAGCGGTTGTGTCTGCAAAAAATAATGGTTTGTGGGTTGATGCGAGGCCTCCAGTTTTTGGAGGCGATNTTAAAAGTTTAGTTTTGGAGTAAAGAAATGTTGACCGTAGGACTTATTGGAGCAGGGCGCATAGGNCGAGTGCACGCGAGTACGATTTCTATGCATGCAAACTCCAAATTAGTAGCTGTTGCTGATGTTATTGAAGATAATGCGCAAAAGTTAGCAAGGGATTTTGGAATTCAAGTCTGCTCTACTGATGCAATTTATAAAGATAAATCGATAGATGCGGTTCTAGTAGCAAGTTCGACTGATACCCATTCCGAAATTATTGAAAAAGCAACATTAGCAGGTAAAGCAGTTTTATGCGANAAACCAGTNGATATAAGCTTGGAACGCGCNAAGCAATGTCTGGAAAANACAAAACCTAATGGCCAACCGATAATGTTGGGGTTTAATCGCAGGTTTGATCCAAATTTTGCTGCTTTGAAGAGTGCTCTTGATGCGGNCGAAATTGGTAAAGCTGAGCTTTTGTCGATAACCTCTTTTGATCCAGCACCACCACCAATTGATATTTTAAAGGTATCAGGCGGCTTATTCAAAGACATGATGATCCATGATTTTGATATGGTGAATTTTTTATTTGNAGGCTTACCTGAGTCCATAATGGTTTCTGCGAGTTCAATAATTGATGAAAAGATTGGTGAACTTGGTGATTTTGATACCGCTGTCGCAACTTTGAAATATACTGATGGTAGATTAGTGGTAATAAAGAATTCTCGCCGTGCTGCTTACGGTTATGATCAAAGGATAGAAATCTTGGGCTCCAAAGGTTTGCTACAAGTCCAAAATGTTGTTGAAGATGGAATTATAAAGTCAACTGAGATGGGAGTTCAAAGCTCAAAGCCAGAATACTTTTTCCTAGAGAGATACAAGGTNGCTTATCAAGAAGAGTGGGCAGCATTTGTGTCAGCTGTGCNAATGAAAGANCANGTTCCAGTATCATTAGCAGATGGGATTGCNGCTTTGGCAATTGCAGAAGCNGCAGCTGTTTCAGCTGAGACCGGCTCAGAGGTCAAAATAGCAAAGTTTCTATGAGATAATTAATCTTAATAGTTTAAATTTACAGTTTAAATGAAACGAGTAAATAATTCCTGAATATCAAGTGAAAAATAAGAAAGATTTCAAAATGAGTGTGAAAATTGGTATATCTCCCATTGCTTGGCAAAACGATGATCTCCCCAAATTGACGAAAGACTTTACGATGGAGCAGGCCTTACACGAGGCGAGAGAAATNGGTTATACTGGCGTTGAAAGAGGTCAACGCATGCCACATGANACAGAGGGACTTAAAGCCTATCTCGAAAGTGCAAAAATTGAACTTTGTGGCGGTTGGTGCTCCGGAAATAGCCTAGTAAATGATTTTTCTAAGGAGTGTGAAGTGATAAGTCAGCAAGTCGATCAATTTGTAGAATTATCCAGTCCATGCATCGTGTACGCTGAATGCTCAAATACAGTTCAGGGAGAAATGCAAACGCCCGTCAATAGCCGTCCAAAATTAACGCGAGATGAAATTTTTTCGTATGCTTCCAAAATTAGTGAAATAGCCAAGTGGTGTTCTGATCGAGGAATGCCTATGGCATATCATCATCATATGGGATCAATAATTGAAAATGAGGATGATGTGAATTGGCTTATGGAGGGGTCTAGCAGTGATTTAAGTTTATGTTTTGACACTGGCCATCTACTTTTTGGAGGTGGCGATGTAATGGCGACACTTGATAGATGGGGTGACCGGATCCATCATGTTCATTACAAGGATATTCGACCAGATATTGTAAAAGATATCAGAGAAAATAATAAAAGTTTCCTTGACGCGGTAATTGCTGGGGCTTTTACTGTGCCTGGTGATGGNTGCATTGATTTTCAAGCAGTATCAAATTCATTNGCCGCAATGTCTTACTCGGGCTGGATTGTTGTTGAGGCTGAACAGGATCCTGCTAAGGCACCACCGTATGATTACTCAAAAATGGGATATGAACACATTGTGAAAGTTTGCAAAATGGCTGATCTGTCAATTAATTAGCCGTAGTTATAATTAAAGAATAAAGGGTTTGGCTATATGGACAATTTACATCGCAAGCCTATGTCCAGTCACGGGTTGATCCATAATGTAACGCCGGAAAATGCGGATTGGCTATATGTGGGATTTGACTTGCATAAGTTGTCTCCGGGACAAGTCGCAAAAGGTAGTACAGGACTACGAGAAGTAATTATTGTTCTTGTAGAGGGTAGGGCGCATCTTAAAAGCAGCGGAAAAGATTGGGGCGTTCTAGGCGATCGTATNTCTGTGTTTGAGAAAATTCCTCCCCATTGTTTGTATCTCCCAAATGATAGNTCATGGGAAGCAGAGGCATCGACGGATTGTGTTTTGGCAGTATGTTCTGCNCCTGGTAAAAACAAGCATGGTCCGAGGCTGGTTGGGCCAGATAATATTAACCTCACCAAAAGAGGGAAGGGCGTAAATACAAGGTACATTAATAATATAGCAATGGAAGATGTAGATATTTGTGACAGCTTACTTGTTACCGAAGTTTTTACACCGGCTGGTAATTGGTCCTCTTATCCAAGTCATCGACACGATGAGGATGACTTTCCGAGGATAACATATTTAGAGGAAACGTATTATCATCGTCTCAATCCAGGAAATGGCTTTGGCNTTCAGCGAGTGTACACCGACGATAGGTCCTTAGATGTAGCTATTCCTGTAGAGGATGGGGATGTTGTTCTTGTACCGAGAGGGCATCATCCATGTGGAGCTCCCTATGGATTTGAGATGTACTATCTAAATGTGATGGCAGGACCAATCAGGAAATGGCGCTTTTTACCCGCTCCTGAAGTTGAATGGATACTNGAAAGGGATAAGTGATGTCAGAATTTGCCATTTACCCAAGCCTAAAGGGTAAAATTATTTACATTACAGGGGGTGCATCGGGTATTGGTGCTTCCACTGTTCGTGCATTTGACAGGCAAGGTGCAATAGTTGGCATATTGGATATCGATGGNGCTTCAGGCAAACAGCTCTTAAATGATCTAAAAGGGCAGCACGAATTCGTCCAATGTGATCTTCGCGATATTGATGCGTTGACCGAGGCCATCTCTACACTTGAGAGCCAATTAGGAAAAGCACAGATACTGGTGAACAATGCTGCACGTGATGATCGCCATGACTGGCGCGAAATAGACGCAAATTACTGGAATGAACGGATGGATATTAATTTGCGACATATGTTTTTTGCCATACAGCAGATTGCACCTTGGATGATCGATGCAAGAGAGGGATCTATAGTAAATGTCGGTTCAAATTCTTGGTGGGAATGTGGGGCGGGTTTTCCTGCTTATGCAACTGCTAAGTCTGCTGTCCATGGACTCACGCGAACTATGGCACGAGAATTAGGGGCATATAATATTCGTGTAAATACTGTTGTACCTGGNTGGATAATGACAAAAAGGCAAAAAGATTTATGGGTAACCCCGGAGGCACTGCAAAAGCAACTTGAAAGGCAATGCATCCCTACTCCAATCGATCCTGAGTATGTGGCAAACATGATTACATTCCTTTCAAGCCAGGACGCCAAAATGTGCACAGCTGGAAATTTCATGGTAGAAGGTGGTTCCATCTAATAATTCAGGAGGCTTGGTCNTTGGTGCTTAATTCAACTATGGTGCAACCTGAAGTATTCTAATTTAAAAATGTAATATTGGCNTGTGCGATCTTGCCAGTTTTCGTGTGTCTCCAAAAGTATTTGAGGTAAAGTTTAATGAGTAAGACTATTAATGCGCTAATAAATAAACAAAAAAACGATTTGAAAGTAATTGGCGCACCGGATCGGCAATGGTCCACTTTTGATGATCTCAAAAAAATGGCAGAGTATGTAAATACGAAGCTACGCTCTTACGGTATTTCAGTTGAAGATAGAGTAGCGANTGTCTTACCCAACGGCCCTGAGATGGCAAGTGCTTTTTTAACACTGGNTCAAAGCTGCACAACCGCACCCNTAAATCCTAATTACAGGGAGGAAGAATATTTATTTTACTTAAAAGATTTGAATGCAAAAGCGGTACTAGTATTGGAAGACTATAATGGTCCAGCACTAACAGCAGCAAATAATCTGAATATTTCGGTAATTAGAATGAGCGTGCGTCAACAACATTTGGCCGGAGAATTTGAACTTTTGGGTGAAGTTCATAACTCCGTAACATCCGAGCAATTACCCAGTCAAAACGATATCGCTTTGATTTTACATACTTCNGGGACCACATCTAGGCCAAAAATTGTACCATTATTGCACTCAAACATANTTTCTTCGGCGGAAAATATAAGGGAGTCTCTTAGTCTTTCGGAGCAAGACATTTGTATGAACATAATGCCATTATTTCACATACACGGCTTGATCGCCGCCGTAACTGCATCCATTGGAGCTGGTGGGTCCGTCTGGTGTNCTCCCGGTTTTGATGCACTAAAGTTTTTTCGCTGGTTAGACGACGTATCACCGTCTTGGTTCACAGCAGTACCAACAATGCATCAGGCAATTTTAGGGAGGTCAGAACGAAATAAAAACATTATTGATAGAAATAAATTACGATTTCTAAGGTCGTCTTCTGCTTCACTCCCATCACAGGTNATGAAGGAACTTGAGCGGGTATTTAGCGCACCGATAATTGAGGGTTATGGGATGACTGAAGCAACACATCAAATGGCTTCAAANCCCCTTCCTCCTTCGAAGCAAAAACCGGGATCAGTTGGACTTGAAGCTGGACCAAAAATCCGAATTGCCCATGAGTTGGAAAATCACCTAATAGATGGCACTGGGGAGGTCGTTATTTCGGGTCCAAACATAACGCCGGGTTACGAAAATAATGTTGATGCTAATAAAAATAGTTTTTTTGAATTTGAAGATAAGCGCTGGTTTCGTACTGGGGATCAGGGAGCTTTTGACGCCGATGGGTATCTGACCTTAACTGGGAGGCTGAAGGAAATAATAAACCGTGGTGGTGAAAAAATAAGTCCTCTTGAGGTGGACGAAGTGCTTATGGATCACCCAGGCATAGTNCAAGTAGTTACATTCGCAGTNCCTCACAAAAAGTTGGGCGAGGATGTGGCNGCCGCTGTTGTACTGGAAGAGAACTCGGGANTAACAGAAACTGACTTAAGGGCTTTTGCTGCAGAACGAATGGTAGACTTTAAAGTACCAAAAAAAATCGTTATTCTTTCTGAAATACCAAAAGGTGCAACTGGCAAACTCCAAAGAATTGGATTAGCTGAGAAGCTTGGTTTAATTAAATAGGGNGCATTAGCTTGAAAATTTGTNTATTCGGTGCTGGTGCAATTGGNGGTTTTGTTGGAGCAAAGCTTGCTGATGCNGGTGCNGAGGTTAGCATGGTGGCGAGAGGCGCACATTTATCGGCAATGAAGGAAAATGGGCTAACNTTANTAGAGAATGGCTTAAAGCCTAAAAAAATAAAAATTAAAGTTGCTCAAGATCCTTTAGAGCTAGGTGANCAAGATTATGTTTTTGTTACTTTGAAGGCTCACTCAGTGCCATCTGTTGCTGAGAGTATGGCACCCTTGTTGCGTGANGATACGACCGTTGTAAGCGGGGTTAATGGGATACCTTGGTGGTATTTTCACAAAGTTGGCGGTGAGTTTGAGGGGACGAGGTTATCTTCCGTAGATCCTGATAACAAACAATGGAACTTTTTTGGCCCTGACCGTATGCTAGGTTGTGTAGTCTACCCGGCTGCTGAAGTTACTGAACCTGGTGTAATAAAGCATATTGAGGGAAATAAGTTTTCCTTGGGCGAACCAGACGGAGAAAAATCGCAACGTGCTTTACTATTTTCNGAAGCATTGAGATCTGCTGGTTTAAAAGCACCTGTGAGGAAAAAACTGCGTGATGAAATTTGGGTAAAACTATGGGGTAATTTATCATTCAATCCAATTTCAGCATTAACCCACGCGACGCTTGATGTTTTGTGTGAAGACCGGGAAACACGCCAAGTTTTACGAACTATGATGTTAGAAGCAAAAGAAATTGGCGAAAAATTAGGTGTGAATTTTCCAATTGACGTTGAGNAACGAATAGACGGCGGGGCCGCAGTGGGTCCTCATAAAACATCAATGTTGCAAGATTTGGAATTATCTCGACCTTTGGAAATAGATGCAATTTTAGGTTCAGTGCAGGAATTAGGCCAAATTACCAAAACGCAAACGCCAATCATAGATACTATTTTGGCAGTGATAAAATTAAGAGCAAAGACTGCAGGACTTTACATGAGCTGAATTAATTTCAAATAAACGATAAGCATATATTGATTGGAGATTTAATTGGTAATAACTGTCTCCATCCAAAGAGCGTCTAGTAAGTCAATTTCATGTTTTTCAAATCTCGAAGTTTCCTCCCAATATCTGCCACTTTCTACAAAATAACCTAATGCAGTTTCTTTTTTTTTAGCCTTTATTAACATATTTTTATCCAGNTTAAATGGTTGGGGGGTAGGTGAGACAGTAGATTTTTTTCGNGGCGCTATAAGCTCGCTTTCAGATTTTGATAGATTAGAAATTTGGCAGCCTTGCTCAAGGGCAATTGCATAGGCCCTTGCTGATTTAGCTTTTAGTGAGCGAAGAGATATATCCTCCCTTAGAGGGTCGGGGGTGCCTGTACCATAAAAATGCGTTGATCCCGTCTTGGGATAAACCATGTCACAACCTAAAATATCTATTGCTTCAGCTTTATAATGACCAAGTACCCAGTAAAGCGCAGTAAATGCCATTGTTCCNCCTGCGTAAACGAAACCNCCGTATTGGTTTTGNATGTTTACAAACTGTCTTTCTTCGACTTTCTGTTGCGATGACTTCAACANACTAGGTTTGTTTTTATCTGGAAAATCGTGAGGATAAATATGGTCTGTCCAATCTTCAAGAATCNTCCATGCATTGTTAATAACAACTATTTTATGATAGATTGAGAGGTCTTGATCTAATATTTCGATTGCATTCGGGCCAGAGCCCAAGATCAAAATGTTGCCTATGCACATAGTAGTCAAGATGTTATAAAATATAAAATAAAGTAGCCGTAGTTCATTTTCTGGAAAACCTAAGCAGTGATTGTACCGGAGATTTGCTCAAAATGCTTTAGCATGTAAATGCGTAGCCACGGCGTGAATTCATCTGGATTTAGTTTGACCTTGCTTGCCAACTCAATTTGGTCAATCCATTTAATTTCCATAACTTCTTCAGGGTTTGGAATGACCTTGGGGGGATTTGAGCAGGTTGCAGTGAATATCTCAACGACCTCGTGCTCAATGAGCCCTTTACCAACATCTGCACGATATTCAATTTGACCTCTATTTTCTAATTTAAGGTCACTTAAGTGTAGCTCTTCAAAGAGACGCCGACTCGCACAATCTGTGTCAATTTCATTCCAATATGGATGAGTACAGCAGGTGTTTGCCCATAAGCCTGGTGTATGATATTTGCCCAGTGCACGTCTCTGAAGTAATATTTTGTTTTGATAAAATACAAAAACAGATATGGCTTTGTGTTTTAGACCAAGTTTATGGGCTTCAAGCTTCTCTACAGGCTGAAGTGAACCATCAACCCATGCTGGTATCATAATATTCATGTGAACTCTTTCGACACAATTCCAGTTAAATGAGCAAGGTTTTTGAACATAATTTTTAAATGTGCGAGAGGCCTAGCACTCACCAATTTTTTATTCATGTAAGCCTCAAATGTAAGTGTCTGCACATCCACATCATGGCATAAAGAAACAAACCGCTCTCTTCTGTTATCTGATTTATAATATGCGTTTTGCATTGCACCAAGAACGTTAAAAACAGTTCCATGCTCCTTTAAAAAGCGTTGTCTTGCTAGTTTAAGGGCTTTTGGCGAATTTGATACTAAACTCTCTGTGATTGTTTCTGCTGCAATTTGACCAGCAGCCATCGCGTAGTAAATGCCTTCTCCTGAACTTGGGGCGACTACACCTGCAGCGTCTCCCGCTACAAGTACGTCATTGCCATTATCCCATCTTTTAAGTGGTTTTAGAGGTATTGGCGCACCCTCTTTCCTAATTGTTTTACACTTGTCCAATCCAGCTCGACTTCTTAGTTCTGAAGTCGCTGTTTTTAGGTCAAATCCATGGTGCCCAGTACCCATTCCTATTGATGCGCTTTTACCATGAGGGAAGACCCATCCATAAAAATCTGGTGAGATGCTTCCATCATAAATTACATCACACCGCNTNGGATCATAATCTTCAGTTGCTTCTGGGGCTTCNATAATTTCATGATAAGCAATAACATATGGTATCTTACCACCATCAGGAATTTCNGCTTTCGCCACGTTTGAACGAGCTCCATCAGCTCCTATGACGTATCNTGTCTTAAGCTGTTCTACCTTTCTATTATCGTGATTTCTAAAGTGNACTGTAGTTCCTAAATTATCACGAGTTATCTTTTCGAATGTTCCAGTATATCGCTCCGCACCTTTTTGAGCCGCGCGCTGCCTTAAAAATTCGTCAAATTCTTCTCGATCAACCATTCCAACATACCCATTTTCAATTGGTATATCTACTGAACGCTTTGTTGGAGATACCATTCTAGCTGTAGTTACCTTTGCCTTTAAAAGCTCGTCGGGAATATCAAAATCCTCGATGGCCCTTGGCGGTATTGCTCCTCCACAGGGTTTTATTCTACCAGCTCTGTCCAATAATGCGGTTCGGTGCCCCAAGCCCGCCAAATAGTTTGCTGCCGTTGAACCACATGGTCCACCACCAATAATTACTACATCAAACATATTACTCTCCCACCATTTGAGTTGTCCCGTTATAAGCATTCGTAATGCTTCTAGTTGCTATACTTGCTGCCAAAGCGAATAGCGCAGCTTCAAAGATGAATACTGACCCGTATGCATCGGCGTGACTGAAATCTACAAGACGAAGAACATCAACGAGAATTGTTCCTAAAAGGCCACCAAAACCAGCGGCGATAGCTTGTGCTGCGCCCCACAAGCCCATACGCGTGCCTGTTCTGTTGTCATTATTTTGATTAGCTAAAGACATCATTGATCCAATTGCAGCTACTGCGAACATTCCATTAAAAAGTCCAAGCCCAAAAACCAAAGGGGCTAATGGCACAAGATCGGGCGATTGCCCGGCTAGTGCAATGAGAATTAAACTTATGCAAGATCCCATACATCCTGCCCAAACCCAATTTTTTAATGCTCCAAACTTAAANCCCGTACAGGCTATTCCTACCGAAAGCATTCCTAGGAATACTCCGCCATTTTGTATGCCTGATAATGAGGTTGACTGGCCAGGGGTAAAAGAAAACACTATGCCTGCATAAGGTTCCAGGATCAATTCCTGCATAAAGTATGCCGTCATTGATAGGAATACAAAGATGGTAAAGCGTTTGGTTTGACTATTCGCCCATATTATTCTCAATCCTGAAATAAAGGATTGAGATTTGTCAATATTTCTGGTTGCGCTCGACAGTCCTCTTTCGATGTTAAAAGTCGAAATGATAGTAACGATGATTGTTAATAAGGTAAGAGCAAGGACAATTTTAATAAGTCTTTGTNCAGAGTAGGGGTCTAGNAATGCTCCCACAACGGTAGCGGTTACGGCGATTCCGAAAATCATCATAAGCCATGTGATAGTCGCAGCAGCAGCACGTCTACGCTGGATTGTATGAGCAGCTAAAAGAGCAAGTAATGANGTCCCTGAAGCTCCAACCCCCACGCCTATTAAAATATACGCGAGGAACGAAAGTGAAATAGCGGCAGTCGCATTAATTGGATATAGAAGAATGCAAAGCGCGGCTAGGTTTGCACCAAGTGCCAGTATTAACATACCTATAATAATCCATTTAGTTCTGTTNCCTTGCATATCAGAGATGAAGCCCCATTTGGGTCGCGAAACTTGAACCACGTAATGTATTGCAACCAAAGCACCAGGTAGCGTAGCTGCTAATGAAAGCTCGACTACCATCAATCTGTTTAGAGTTGATGTCATAAGAACTACTACTGCTCCTAAGCACATTTGCACTAAGCCCANTCGAATAATAGAAAGCCAAGAAAGCGTCATCTCAAAAAGCTCCCAAATTTCTAAGGCCGAACGCACAAACCATCATGCCTAAAACAAACATTAAAACACCAGTCGCGTTGTACCATGGAGCGAACTTGAGAGGGTCTTTTAACAATTTGCGCATGGCGACAAATTGACCAATTAAGAGACAGCTGATAACCAGTGCATTTGCAAATGCACCCCAGTTCGCCATCAGCATGANGACAAGCACTTGTGGTGCAATCATCACCCAACANGCAATTTTAGCTGCTTTATGTGGCCCAAATTTAACAGGTAGAGAGTTTATTCCCGTTTGTCTGTCACCTTTTAGAGCTTTGAAATCATTTAATGTCATAATGCCGTGTGCTCCAATTGCATAAAGTGCGGCAATTAGAACGATATTCAAATTTGGGAAACTCTGGGTCATGACTGCAGCGCCAGTAAACCAAGGCAGTCCTTCATAGCATAAAGCTACAATACCTGGTCCCCACCAGCCGGATTTTTTTAGCCTAATAGGTTCGCAAGAATAAGCCCATGCAGCAGTTACGCCAATTATAGTAGCGTAAAATGCCCAGACACCAATTTGCCAACCAATTACCAGTGCTAATGCGCTCATCGATATTGCTATCCATAATCCCCACAATCCTGGAATACGGCCTGATGGAATTGGCCTATCCGGTTGATTTATTGCATCTACATGTCTATCGCACCAGTCATTTGCCGCTTGGCTCATTCCACAAACAATAGGGCCTGCTAGAGCAATACCCAAAATTATTAAACCCAAATTGGGGGTAATATCTATTCCTGATGATATAACGCCACAGGCGTAAGCCCACATGGGTGGAAACCAGGTGATTGGCTTGATCAGCTCAAGTACCGCCAAGGGATTGGAAATCGACCGATTTTGTTTGATATAATTGACACTCATGTGTCACATACTATTGACAATTTTGTATGTTTCAAGAGAAACCGTATTGAAACTGTGTTCAAATTACTGTGTTGCTCATCATAGCCAGAAATTTAACCTTCTTCTGTATCTACTAAGCCGTATTTATGGAGTTTGACATATAAGCTCTGCCTTGAAAGACCAAGCATTTCAGCTGCGGCTGCTTTATTATTGTTTGTTGTTTCAACGGCTGTTTGAATGCAGATTTTTTCGATAACATCGGTCGTTTCGGCCACGATTTCTTTAAGCGATGCGCTACCAACCAATTCTGCGATAGATGGGTTATTATCATTCGATGCAATAGCCGGTCTAATGGGTCCAGGTGGCTCAGCGCGCGAGGTCTCCCTAATAACAAATGACACTTGTTTGGATGTATTACCAGCTATTTGAGTCATTGAGACTTCNACGGCAGTTTTGAGCCCAAAATCATTTTTTANATCAGTAGAGTATATCCGCATTTGACCCACTCTTTGAACATTTTCCAACATAACTGCTAAATCAATTTGTCCTTTAGATAGAAAATCTCCTAAGCTTCTCCCAACAATCTCAGATCCCTGCGCTGTGTTTATGAGTTCCAAAAAGCTCTCGTTAACAAATGANATAACACCACTTGCATTTGTGAACACAATGCCATCTGTGCCATTTTTATACAAATCTATTAGATTTTGGGATAGTGGGTCGTTTAGGTTTGCTTGATTTTTATCTAGATTTAACCTCACAAGAAGCACTTGCTGGCCAGATGCCCTGTAGATAACTGGATGTAAACTAGCTTCTGTGTCTTGGCCATTATGGCTTATTATAACTCTCAACGTAGTTTTGCTCATGGCTGCCATAGCCATCTTATCANTCAGGTCCTTTTTATCTTTAAATGCCACAAATTTCCCAAAAGTCTCTGATAATANGGCATCAATATCCTCGCCAAGCAGTGTGCATGCTGCCGGGTTAGCTTGCCTTATTTTTGCAGTCTTTGCATCCAGAACNAAGATAGGTTCGTTGGCAGTGGAAAATATAGAACGATAATGGGCGTCATACTCTTTTCGTTCCTCATGACTTTGCTCAACTGCAATTTGTGCTTTTACAAGTTGTTGTTGGGTCTCCGATATACTTCGTAAATCTCTACCCAATAACAAAATATTATCATTCTGGCCCACCAAATGAGCATTATACCGAACCGGAAACTGCCATTTAGCATTATCTTGATGATTGAGTTCTATAGAATGTAGTATGGTTTGGCCTGAATTTAGCTTATCTAATGCCCGTTCTATTTTTGGTACACTATCCATAGTNAGGAATTTAGTAATATTTTTACCTTCCCAATGAGATAAATCCCCATAATACTGTTCAGATTGGTTAACGAGAACTGATTTAATTGAGCCCATTAAGTCTATCATGACGGCTATATCGGACGAAGTTGCTAAGATGTTCCCCAAGAATTCTGGCTCAATCATGGGTATTGAGCCAAAATCCCAAAAGGTACTTGCGCTAGTCTTCATCTACTAGCTCTATTTGTCATTTTTACAGACGTTTTATGAGATTTACGGTGCTCTACTTTGGATATAACAAGTTCAATNTCGTTGGTGTAAGCATCTGCAGTTACTTTATCCTTTATTGCCGGCTCTAGATCTAGAATTTTGCCACCAATAAAAATTAAAGGNCTTTNNTTCCCTTGCTCTTTTATAGATTTGACGCTTTNGTCTATATAATCCAGGGAGTGATGTCCTGCACATGAGAACAAAACGGCTGAGAAGTCATGGTCATTACAAAGGTTNACGATTTCTTCTGAGTCGGTCGAATGTAAAATCTTTACGGACTGTCCACGTCTTCTTAGTTGATCCGCTAGTATTGATGGTCCAAGTGTATGCTGCTCATCCTTACAGATTATGAGCATTAGACCGTGGCGGGATATAATTTCAGCATCGCTGTTTCGATGTGTTATTAAATTATTCAAAATCATTTGAAGTCTTGATGTTGCCAAGGTGACTTGGCCAAAACCTTTAAGATCGTCCGCCCAGTCATTCCCAAGGTGCTCGGCCGCTAGCGGTATACAATAATCTATGAGTACTTCCGCAGGTATTGATTTTTGGTCCAGAACGTCAAGAGCAGAGTCTAGATCAAAATTCAAAGAAACGCTGTATCGCGTTAACCAATCAGCCGTTTCCGTGATTTTTTTCTGTTGNCCTGGCTGCATTTTTTTCCTGACGCCTGACAAAGCTCTCTTTGCGAGGTCGTCGATTTGTATTCTCAAATCGACCGTTGAAGTCGACGGTATTTCTCTGTTTGGCATTGAAGCGCCCTCAGCGTGCGGTTCATGAGGGGCTATTTTCTCAATTGCCGCACTTAATTGTCCCACCGATATACTTTCAGAACATGTACGTTCTGTCAAATTTATCCGACTAAATTTTTCGCCAAAATTGAAAAAGTGTCTTGTCATAATTGCTTACTCCAAACGTGGNTCGCGCATTGGTCGTTCATTACGTGTAAATACTTGTATACACTCTTTCGGTAAAAAGTGTAAGTTTTAATTGACATTCAGTATTGTGGGGCAATAACCTTACTTAAGAAGCAGCCTTGGGGGACACCAATGCAAAAACCGAACTGGGAGATTGGGCGGACGCCTCAACTCTATACGTCCGAGCAAAAGAAACGACGCGATGAAAGTATCTGGACCCTAATTCAGGGTATTCTGGCGCCTATNCAATTNGTAGCGTTCGCTGTTTCTACAGTTCTTGTATTCTGGTATCTTTGGACTGGTCAAGGATATGAAATTGCCACCATTTCAGTACTGNTTAAGACAGCATTTTTACTCACAATAATGGTTACAGGTGCGATCTGGGAAAAGGTTGTTTTTGGTCAATATTTGCTTGCGCCAGCATTTTTTTGGGAGGATATTGTTAGTTTTTTTGTGATATTTCTACACTTAGCTTATGTTGTTTTACTTCTTGCAAACCACCATACAGAACAGTCGCTTATGCTTTTAGCGCTGGTAGCTTATTTAGCTTATATCGTAAATGCGTGTCAGTTTCTTTTAAAATTTAGAGCTGCAAAAACCCAATCAAACATGGGAGATAGTTATGCCTAAAGATGCCCCACAACTTGGGTGTGCAGACTCTCCGATACTGAAAGAGCGCGGTCAGCATGAAGTTTTTTGTGGTTTGACGTCTATTGTTTGGCTTCACAGAAAAATGCAAGATGCATTCTTCTTGGTTGTTGGTTCACGGACCTGCGCGCATTTGCTACAGAGTGCAGCTGGGGTAATGATTTTTGCTGAGCCGAGATTTGCAACGGCGATTCTTGAGGAAACAGATCTAGCTGGAATGGCTGATGCTCATGAGGAGCTCGATCGTAATGTAAGTCAGCTTCTGTCAAGGCGGCCTGACATTAAAAGACTTTTCTTAGTGGGGTCGTGCCCTTCCGAAGTAATAAAAATAGATTTGTCTACAGTAGCAGAAAAATTAACAGAAAAATATTCTCCAAATGTGAATGTGATTAATTTCTCAGGTTCCGGCATCGAGACTACTTTTACTCAGGGCGAAGACGCCTGTCTCGAGGCGGTGATTCGTTCGCTTCCATCTAGCGAAAAAACCCAATTAGCTGTTTTGGGTGCACTTCCTGACATTGTGCAAGACCAAATGATGCGCCTATTGGAACAGCTTGGATTGGAAAATGTTTTTGTCCTTCCTCAAGTAAAATTTGATGATGATGTATCAATTGGCGCAAATACTCATTTCATTTGTGTCCAGCCTTTCTTAGGTGCCAGTTATGAGGAAATGGTTCGAAGGGGTGCTCAACCTATTTGCGCAAATTTTCCATTTGGTGCTGATGGTACCACAAGATGGTTGTGGGCAATTGCGGAAAGATTTGATGTTTCAAAGGCCAAGTTTGATAAAGTGGTAGCAGCGCCAAAATTAAGAGCAGAGCAGGCAATAGCGGCGGTGGCAAGTGACCTCCGAGGAAAGTCAGTATTCTTTTTTCCTGATAGTCAGCTTGAAATTCCATTGGCTAGGTTTTTGGCTGCTGAATGCGGCATGGAGCTAACTGAAGTTGGTAGTCCATTCATACATAAGTCTTTAGTTTATGCAGATTTGGCCGACCTGCCGGCTACAACACAAATTTCTGAAGGGCAAGATGTTGATAAACAGTTAGATAGAGTATTCGATTATAACCCTGATCTTACGGTATGCGGGTTGGGATTAGCAAATCCTTTAGAATCGAAAGGTCTCTCAACGAAATGGGCGATAGAATTAGTCTTTAGCCCAATTCATTTTTATGAACAGGCCGCTGATCTGGCAAGTTTATTTGCGCGCCCGTTAAAACGAGCAGATTTATTGAAGGTGAGCTCATAGAATGAAGCTATCTGTTTGGACATATGAAGGCCCCCCTCATGTAGGCGCCATCAGGGTCGCAACAGGAATGGAAAAAGTGCACCTAGTTTTGCATGCCCCACAAGGTGATACTTATGCTGATTTGCTATTCACCATGATTGAAAGAAGAAATCATAGGCCGCCAGTTACCTACACTACTTTTCAAGCTCGAGATTTAGGCTCTGATACGGCCAGTTTATTTAAGTCTGCATGTCATGATGCTTACAATCGGTTTAAGCCGGATCTTTTATTAGTAGGTGCCTCATGTACTGCTGAATTAATTCAGGACGATCCTGGCGGGTTAGCGGAAGCGCTTGATCTCCCGATCCCTGTAGTTGCTTTAGAATTGCCGAGCTATCAGAGAAAAGAAAATTTTGGTGCCGATGAAACTTTCTTCCAAATCGTAAAAAAATTAACAACGCCACAGCCACGGACGGAAAATATAAGCTGTAACTTAATTGGGCCAACTGCTCTTGGTTTTCGACATCGAGATGATGTTGAGGAACTGGAAAAGGTTATCCAGAATTTAGGAATTGAGGTTAACGTTGTAGCTCCGATGGGGTCAGATCCATCGGATATTGTAAATTTAGGAGCCGCCCACTTCAACGTTTTGATGTATCCGGAAACAGGAGAAAGTGCATGCAGGTATCTTGAGAAGAGCCTTGAGCAGCCATTTACAAAAACTGTTCCTATTGGTGTGGGTGCGCTTTCTGATTTCATTGCTGAAATTGAGACTATTACGGGCTTAACGAACCTGCAAAACAAAGTTGCGTCCAGGCTGCCTTGGTATTCTGCATCAGTCGATAGTACTTATCTAACTGGTAAAAGGGTATTTATTTTTGGTGATGGGTCCCATGTCATTTCCGCTGCGAGGATCGCCAAGGATGAGATAGGGTTTGAGGTTGTTGGGTTAGGTTGTTTTAATAGAGAAATGGCTCGGCCGGTAAGAGCTTTTGGAAAAACTTTAGGATGTGAGGCCCTTATAACTGAAGATTATTTAGAGGTAGAGGGCGCAATTTCTGAGTTAGCGCCCGAACTAATTCTTGGGACGCAAATGGAGAGGCATATAGGCAAAAGGCTTGGTATCCCGTGTGCAGTAATTTCTGCGCCAGTCCACGTGCAAGATTTCCCAGCGCGTTATTCTCCCCAGATGGGGCCTGAGGGTGCAAATGTTATTTTTGATACATGGGTGCATCCGCTGGTAATGGGACTGGAGGAGCATTTGCTTACGATGTTCAGGGAGGACTTTGAGTTTTCGGATGCCAACGGTCCTAGTCATCATGCAGCGCATCAACCGACTTCTGTCCAGAAAGAAAATAGATCTGAAGAACCTGTACCGAANGAAAACTCATCAAATGTTATCTGGATGACGGATGCTGAAAAAGAGTTGCGTAAAATCCCTTTCTTTGTTCGTGGAAAGGCAAAAAGAAATACTGANCGATACGCTGTTGATCACGGTGTTATAGAAATTTCAATTGATACACTTTACGAGGCAAAAGCTCATTATGCTAGATAGTCACCTCCATAACGCTTGGAATGAAATATCATACCGTATTTCAATAATTACATTAGACTCTCACAATGCAATGCCNTGTGAGCGTGCGTTATCTAATTTAGTGGGGGATTTCAACGGGTTAGATGTATCAATTTTTGCTGCAGCGGAATGGGGTGAAAATCCAAGCGCTCTCGAAGAAGCTAAAGCTGCAATTGAAAAATCAGANATAATAATCGTAAATCTTCTTTTTCTAGAAGACCATATCAAACCAATTTTACCAATTTTAAAAAGTAGGCGAGATGATTGTGATGCCATGATTGGTGTGGTTTGTGACGCTGAATTGGTTAAACTCACTCGCATGGGTGCATTGGATATGCAAGCACCAGANAGNGGAGCNNTAGCATTACTNAAAANACTNAGGGGGTCATCGAAACCGTCCTCTGAGACCGGTGAGAAGAAAATGCGAATGTTACGCCGGTTACCAAAAATATTAAAATATATCCCGGGCAAAGCCCAAGACTTGAGGGCTTGGTTTTTGGTAATGCAGTATTGGTTAGGAGGTACTGACGAGAATATNGAGGCTATGCTGAGATTTTTAATTTCGCGTTACTCACATGTTGATAGTTGGCAAGGAGTTTCAGCAGAACCACCTCGAGAGTATCCAAATGTAGGTGTTTATCATCCTAGTTTAAAAGGGCGGATATCAGAAGATCTAGGTGACCTTCCGGAAGTTAAAAACCCAGTAGCAATTATTGGCTTATTATTAATGCGTTCATATGTTTTAAGCGGTGATACCGCGCATTATGATAAAGTTATAAGGGGTTTTGAGGAACGGAATATAAGGATTATACCAGCCTTCGCGGGTGGCCTAGATGGCAGACCGGCAATTGAGAAATATTTTAGTAATGGTTCTGGATCATCTATTGATACTCTGGTTTCTCTTACTGGGTTTTCCCTTGTTGGTGGTCCAGCGTACAATGATACAGACGCTGCTGTGGAAACCTTATCAAAGTTGAACGTCCCATATATTTCTGCGCATCCTCTCGAATTTCAAACTTTGTCTCAATGGGAAAATTCTTCGACTGGTTTAGGTCCAATTGAGACAACTATGCTTGTGGCTCTACCGGAGCTTGATGGCGCTACTTCACCAACCGTCTTTGCGGGTCGTCAAGGGGATGCAGAGCCTTCTAAGGCTATGTTGCCATACAATGAAAGGGTTGACGCGCTGATCGCCCGTGCGGTCAAAACGGCAGAATTAAGACGTTCAGAAGTATTTGAGCGAAAAATTGCTATTGTTTTATTTGGCTTTCCACCAAATGCCGGAGCAGTTGGTACCGCGGCTTATTTAGAAGTTTTTGAATCTCTATTTAATACTTTAACCGCGATGAAAGATGCTGGTTACCAAATAGAATTACCAAAATCATCTGCTGAATTAAGAGAAGAGGTTTTGGCTGGGAACGCCCAAATTTATGGACAAGAGGCAAATGTAGAAAGTCAGGTCAGTGCTGACTGGATTGTAAAAAATACTCCATGGCTTCCTGAATTGGAAGAGCAATGGGGTTCAGCGCCTGGAAGAATTCAATCGGATGGAAGCTCAGTCTTTATTCTTGGAAAGACTTTTGGAAATGTGTTTGTGGGTGTTCAACCTACCTTCGGCTATGAAGGTGATCCTATGCGATTGTTGTTTGAAAAGGGATTTGCTCCGACGCATGCCTTTTCGGCTTTTTATCAATGGTTAAAGTTGAGTTTTAATGCAAATGCCGTCTTACACTTTGGCATGCATGGCGCTTTAGAGTTTATGCCAGGTAAGCAGACTGGTTTAAATGGAAAAGATTGGCCGGACAGACTAATTGGTGATTTGCCAAATATCTATTTGTACGCATGTAATAATCCCTCCGAAGCTAGTCTGGCAAAGCGTAGGAGCAATGCGACCATAATAACTCATTTAACGCCACCTCTGACTTCTGGTGGGCTTTACAAGGGCCTGTTGGAGTTAAAAGATAGCTTAGTCCGTTGGCGTGAGATGGATAGTAGCAATAATTTGCGTAAGGAGCTCGAGCTTTTAATCAATGAGCAAGCGGAAGCTGTCGATCTTGGAGATCAAAAAATTGAAGAGTTGTGGGTCAAGCTTTTAGAAACAGAAGACGCTTTAATCCCAGAAGGCCTGCACGTAGTGGGTAGATCTTTAACCAATGAACAGGTTGAAAACTACCTAAATGCTTCAGGGAGTGTAACGCCTGAAAGCAGAGACCGTTTGGCTAAAAATCTAAGATTGAACAGTGAAATTCCATCCATTATCAATGCTTTGGATGCTAAATATATACCGCCTGTNCCAGGTGGTGATCTGGTACGGTCTTCTGAAATTGTGCCAACTGGCCGCAACATTCATGCTTTTGATCCATTTCGCATGCCGACAGCCTTCGCCTGTAAACAAGGCTCAGAACAAGCTCAAATGCTACTTGATAAATATGAGGGTATTCCTAGAAGTTTAGCACTCGTTTTATGGGGATCGGATAATATTAAATCTGATGGGACTCAAATCGCTCAGGCGTTGGCTCTTATTGGTGCAAAGCCTCGTTTTGACAGTTTTGGAAGATTATGTGGAGCTGATTTAATTGAACTATCGCAATTGGGAAGACCACGAATTGATGTCGTTATGACCTTGTCAGGAATTTTTCGTGATTTACTCCCATTGCAAACGCGTATGCTAGCCGAGGCATCCTTTAAAGCAGCGTCTGCTGACGAAGATCCAAATATGAATTATATCAGGGCAAATGCTCTGGATTATATGAAAAATACAGGTGCAGATTTGGAAACCGCTTCCTTACGAATTTTTTCAAATGCGGAGGGTGCTTACGGGTCTAACGTAAACCAGTTAGTTGACAGTTCATCTTTTGATGATGAGGATGAGCTTGCCGATGCATACGAAGCGAGAAAAAGTTTTGCTTATGGTATGTCGGGAAAGCCTCAGAAAAATCAGAAATTACTTCAAGCGGCGCTATCCAAGGTAGAGATGGCTTATCAAAATCTAGAAAGTGTTGAACTAGGTGTCACCAGCGTAGATCATTATTTTGACACTCTAGGAGGAATTTCGCGGGCAGTTAAAAGGGCACGNGGGGGAGAAGATATTGAGGTGTTTATATCAGATCANACTAAAGGATCAGGTAAAATTCGCACATTATCAGATCAAGTTTCTCTCGAAACGAGGTCGCGGTCTCTCAACCCAAAATTTTATGAAGCTTTACTTGAGCATGGCGCCGAAGGNGTNCGCCAACTTGAGGCACATGTAACAAATACGTTGGGTTGGTCGGCCACAACTGGCAAAGTAGAGCCTTGGGTTTACCAAAGAATAAGTGAAACTTTTGTTCTTGACGAAGAGATGCGCAATCGCCTTGCGGACTTGAATCCTACTGCCAGTTCCAGGATGGCCAATAGGCTTCTCGAAGCAAATGAACGCTCTTATTGGAGCCCTGACGCAGAAACAATCGAGGCATTACAAAGTGCAGCTGACTCCCTCGAAGATAGGATGGAAGGTATTGCTGCAGAATGAATGGAATGAAATATAATATGAAAGGCATCGATAATGAGCCCACTAGATAAAGCAGCCCCACAATTACGTGGTAAGGATGGCGAAGGATCTGTACAAGTGCATCAAGACGCCGGTGTAAGTATAGACGGTGTCAAAGTTTTTTCAGTTTATGGTAAAGGTGGAATAGGAAAGTCTACAACCAGTTCCAATCTATCAGCGGCTTTTTCAAAGCTGGGTAGAAGAGTATTGCAAATTGGTTGTGACCCAAAACATGATAGCACATTCACTCTTACAGGTTCTCTAGTTCCCACGGTGATTGATATTCTAAAAGAGGTTGATTTTCATCCAGAGGAATTACGTCCAGAGGATTTCGTTTTTGAAGGATTTAATGGCGTGAAGTGTGTAGAGGCTGGGGGGCCNCCAGCTGGCACAGGTTGTGGTGGCTACGTAGTTGGGCAAACTGTTAAGCTCCTTAAGCAGCATCATTTGTTAGATGATACTGATGTTGTGATTTTTGACGTGTTAGGCGATGTAGTCTGTGGTGGGTTTGCTGCTCCGTTACAACATGCAGACAGGGCTTTAATAGTTACTGCCAACGACTTTGANAGCATATATGCTATGAACCGCATTATTGCTGCGGTGCAGGCCAAATCTGCTAATTATAAGGTTCGTCTTGCCGGATGTGTAGCAAATAGATCTAAGGATACAAATGAGATNGATCGCTACTGTGAAACGGTAGGATTTAGCCGTATTGCTCATATGCCGGATGCCGATGTTATTAGACGCTCTCGCTTGAAAAAGAAAACACTATTCGAAATGGATGGTGATGAGGAGATTGTGGCAGTACAGGCAGAGTACATAAAATTGGCAGAAACCCTATGGAATGGAACTGAGCCACTTGCGCCTGCTCCCATGGAAGATAGGGATATTTTTGAGTTACTAGGATTTGATTGATGAATTACAGTCAAACACTTTCGCGTGTTGAAACCTATTTTGATAAAACGGCGCTAAAGACTTGGGAGCGCTTAACNTCNAAGGCACCGGTTTCGAGANTTCGTGAATCTGTTCGCCGTGGCCGNGATGATATGCGAATGAAGCTTATCTCACAGCTTCCAAGCGACTTATCGGGAGCGAAAGTTTTAGATGCGGGATGTGGAACCGGTCAGCTTAGTGAAGAACTAGCATTGCGTGGTTGCCAAGTAGTTGCGGCCGATATCAGTCCCTCGCTTGTAAACGTGGCACGATCAAGAATCCCAAACCATCTGCACAAAAATATAGAATTTATAACTGGAGATATGATCAATCCGAAGCTTGGTAATTTCGATTTTGTTATAGCTATGGATAGTTTGATTTACTACAGTAGGAAAGACCTCACGTCCCTGCTGGTTGAACTCTCATCAAGGACATCGCATTCCATTTACTTTACATTAGCCCCAAAAACTATGCTTTTAATGATGATGTGGTACCTCGGAAAAATAGCGCCAAAAGGTGATCGATCACCGGTGATGGTTCCACAATCCCTAAAGGCAATTTCAAGGGAATTAGATGCAAAATTGCAATTAAGTGATCTGGGAGTAATAAATTCAGGCTTTTATATATCGCATGCAATTGGGTGTCGAAAATGAAGCCCCGTAGCCCTCATTTTTTACCAAATATAACACGGAGAATGCTTCCATTTTCGGATGCGGCAAGTTTAGATTTTCCGTTAGGTCAATTGTTGAGGCTTTCTTTGTTCCAGATATCGGTGGGTATGGCTAGTGTTATGCTTTTAGGCACATTAAATCGTGTCATGATCGTTGAACTTAGCGTGCCGGCCTTNATTGTTGCAACTATGATCGCACTACCGGTCCTAATAGCTCCTTTTAGAGCTTTTTTAGGTTTTCGGTCAGATAACTATAGATCTGCAATTGGTTGGAAACGTATACCTTACCTATGGTTTGGTTCGTTATGGCAGATGGGTGGATTGGCTATAATGCCGTTTTCTCTTATGGTTTTATCGGGCGATCAAACTCTGGGCCCGAGTTGGGCGGGAGAAGTTTTGGCGGCTCTTGCATTTATTATGACTGGAATAGGTTTGCATATGACCCAAACTGCAGGTCTGGCGTTGGCTTGTGACCGAAGTAGCGATGAAAATCGCCCTAGGGTCGTAGCATTACTTTATGTAATGTTTCTTCTTGGTATGGGGATATCTGCGTTAATCATCGGATGGCTGCTNAGAGATTTCTCAAGNTTANTATTAATCAGAGTTGTGCAAGGCGCTGCNATAGTCGGNTTANTTCTAAACCTAATAGCTTTGTGGAAACAGGAAAGCATGAACCCAATGAGNAAAGAAGATCTCTCATTGCCAAAACCAGGATTTCGCTTAGCTTGGTCAGATCTNATGAAAAGTGGACAAACTGCTCGACTAATTTGTGTCGTATTTTTNGGTACAATTGCGTTCAACATGCAGGATGTTTTGCTAGAGCCATTTGGTGGAGAAGTATTNANTCTNAGCGTAGGNAAAACAACCTNGCTAACAGCATCTTGGGCATTNGGAGCGTTACTTGGCTTGGCATACGCCGCNCATCGTTTGGATCGTAATGGTGATACAGCNAAACTNATGCGAGGNGGTTTAATTGTTGGCCTAGTCGCTTTCCCAACNGTAATACTTTCTGCGCCANTGGGATCAGCGTTATTATTTTTTATTGGCGCATTATTAATTGGCTTTGGGGCCGGACTTTTTTCTGTTGCNACTTTAATACTAGCAATGTCAATGCCCATCTCCGGCATAGCCGGCCGCGGCTTGGCAATCGGTGCTTGGGGTGCAGCGCAAGCCACAGCCGCAGGTATATCAATAGCATTGGGAGGTTTCTTAAGAGACTTTATTAATTACCACGCAATGCGTGGTTCATGGGGAGAGGCGCTCGCCACGCCTGCGACGGGATATTCATTTGTTTATCATAGCGAGATTGCTTTGCTCATTGTCACTTTATTGGTCTTGATGCCACTAATCAGACAAGGGCGGCGTGTTGCCTCAAAAACTGATCAGGGATCCGCCGGTATTCGGCTAGTGGATTTCCCAATGTGATCAGAGTTACCCTAGAAAGGAAAATAAAATGACACCTACATATTTTGCAAATTTTGATCTGGCGAGTGCCGCTATATGGCTTTTCTGGATTTTTTTCGCACTGCTCATAATTTACATACAGCGCGAAAATATGCGTGAAGGGTATCCGGCGGAAAATGATGATGGAACTGCTGCACCCAATCAAGGCATGTATCCTATGCCGGATCCTAAAACATTCAAATTGCCTCACGGTCGTGGCGAGGTAAGCGTGCCAAATGCAAACGGTGAAAACCGTAAGGTTGCTCTAGAGCAAACTAGTAAGGCGAATGGATATCCTTTTGAGCCAACTGGGGATCCAATGAAAGATGGAGTTGGTCCAGCCTCATGGGCGGCCAGACGAGATGTGCCAGAGCTAGATGCGCACGGCCATCCAAAAATCATACCAATGTCTGCTAGTGGGCAATTTTCTGTTTCAGGTGGCCGTGATCCAAGAAATCTGCCAGTCGAAGCTGGAGATGGTACAATAGTTGGAAAAATTGCCGATATGTGGGTGGATGAACCGGAACAACTGGTGAGATACCTCGAAATAGAGTTATCCCCAGCGCATGGAGATGGCACTTGTTTGGTGCCAATGACATTGGCCAGAGTTCGCTCCGACCGTGTTACAGTAAAGTCTATTTTTGGATCGCATTTTGGAGATGTTCCAAAACATAAATCACCTAATCAAGTAACTTTGTTAGAGGAAGAGAAAATTTCGGCTTATTACGGTGGAGGTACTCTATATGCATCCTCTGAGCGATTTGAGCCGCAAATATAGGAAAATTAATGGGAGGTCAAAATGTCAGAAGATGATTTTGCAGTAGAACCGATTGAGGGATTGCCAGAACTTCTGCCGAAAGGAGAAGTGATACTATGGCAGGGACGACCAAACTGGTTGCGTCTTACAATTGAGTCGCTAAATCTGTGGTGGGTTATCGGATATTTTGGCCTTTTAGCAGCTTGGAGATTTCTTACGGTAATTGATTACATGCCCCTAGGAACTGCGTTTTCTGCTAGTATACCATTTCTATTTGTTGCCGCTTTTGTTGGGCTTTTGCTCTGTGGTGTTGGTTATATTCAGGCAAAAGCAACTTTATATACAATAACTAATAGAAGAGTAGTTATGAGAATTGGAGCGGCTCTTACTCTTACATTAAACTTACCCTTTACAAAAATTGACAATGCTGCGGTGGCAAAAAAACGGGGGGGCTTTGGCAATATAGCTTTTGAAACATCTGGTGATACAAAGTTTTCTTTCTTTGTATTGTGGCCTCATGCTAGATCTTGGTATTTTGGTAAGCCCCAACCTACCCTGAAGTGTATACCAGATATTGAAAAGGTTTCTTCAATTTTGGGGCAAGCTGCAAAATCTAGAATAATTGAAAAGGATAATCATACCCAACCCAGTGCTCCAAGGGTTGGTATGGTCACAAATTAGATAAGGAAATGAACACTATACTCATGCAAAACCAACAGTCAGAAAAAATGCCTAAGGCAATGCTTCGAGTTATGTTTGCTTTGGTAGTTTTTATTCTAATTGCAGTTAGTGTTGCTAGGGTAAGTGGTCTATCGCTTGTAGGTACTCCTCCCCAGTCAGAAGTTATCGCTACAGCCTCATTATATCTCCGTAGTGACAAAAGTGGTGCTGTGAGGGTTTTAAATTCTGAAGGAGTAATGCTCGCAAACTTAAGTGGCGAGGAAGGCGGTTTTGTGTCAGGTGTGGCTCGTGCCGTCGACTATGAGCGAAGGAAACAAGGTGTTGAATTAAATACTCCTATTGAAGTAATATGGAGAGAGAATGGACGTATTTCTGTCTATGATCCGTCAACCGCGTGGCAAGCGGATTTGATGGGATTCGGCGCGGATAACTCGCGCGCTTTTGCCATGCTTTTAGCCAAAGCGAAGAAAGGGGAATAAAGTGGGAATATTTACTAGAGAGCGAGAGAAAGTACCTTGCACTGTGGAAGTCAGTCATAAGTTTGAAAGCCTTCATGCGCATGTACGTTTTAACAATGGAGCAGTAGTGCACCCAGGGGATGAAGTGCTCGTCGAAGGTCCCGATATAATGGCACCATTTGGTGAAATAGTTACAGAGGATCGTAGTGCGATAATTTTACGGGCAAGCATCATTGAGCGATTGTGGACCCGAGCTACGGGTGATTTCGAGGTGATGGAGTTATGCGAATTTTCTTTTTCTGAGGAGGCTACGTTATGAACAAGCATAGTGCAGACGCTACAACCGCAGAGGAAGCTTTGGCCATCCAAGAGACTTTGGATAGTAGTATGGCCACTGAAGTGGCAATGAAAAATACTTTGCTAACTCCTCGATTCTATACGACAGACTTTGATGAACTTGATGCAATTGATGTAAGCCACATAAAATCCGAATGGGATCCTTTAATAGAGCGGATGGTTAGCGACCCGAACAAGGGTCACTTCAAGAAAAATGACGATTGGGATCAGGTGGACTGGGATAATATGGAACCCCAGCTCAAAAAGGAATTTATAGATTTTTTAATTAGTTCCTGCACAGCCGAATTCTCTGGCTGCGTTTTGTACAAGGAAATGAAAAGGCGTGGATCTAATAAAGAAATTACGCAATTATTTCAGTTAATGGCCAGAGACGAAGCTAGGCACGCGGGTTTCATAAATGATGCATTGAGAGAGGCTGGAGTCGCCGTTAATCTAGGTTTCTTAACTCAAAAAAAGAAATATACGTATTTCAGACCTAAGTTTATTTATTACGCTACCTACTTGTCGGAAAAAATTGGATATGCGCGATATATTACTATATTTCGCCATCTTCAGGAAAACCCTCAATATAGGTTCCATCCAATTTTCAAATGGTTCGAAGAATGGTGTAATGACGAATTTTCACACGGAGAAGCATTCGCTTTATTAATGAAGTCAGATCCAAAACTCACTAGGGGCATAAATGTCTGGTGGATAAAGTTTTTCCTTACAGCGGTTTATGCAACAATGTACATTAGAGATCATCAGAGACCTGCTTTTCATGCTGCATTGGGCGTGGATCCCGATTGGTATGCTCATGAAGTATTTACTAAAACTTCCAAGCTTACCAAACAAATTTTTCCAATTACTTTAGACATTGAGCATCCGCGTTGGAAGAAAGGCTTGGCTAGTATTCAAAAGGCAAATGCAGACCTTGTAGATGCAAAAGCTGAGGGTAAGAAGTTGGCAAAAATAACTTCCAGTATACGAGCTGGATTAGCATTCGTAATGTTATTTACTGTTCCGAGTAAAAAACACTCTGTTCCTTTGGTTACAAGCATGAAACCAGCTTACTGATGTCAAATCCCATTGTAATAGCATGCCTTGCGGCAGTATTTAGCTGGTGGTTCTTCACCGGCGTCATCCTGCTTCTGGTCCGCTATTCAGACAGTGCCAGTTATCGGGTAAGAGGTTTTTATGCTATCGCGTCATTGCCCTTATTTTTAATTGGCTTTTTGTTGATAAATTTTTCAGCACAATTCTTATCTATATTAGCAGTTTACCTGTCTTTTATTGGTGCACTGTTTGTTTGGGGCTGGCTTGAGTATGTTTTTTTAATTGGAATAATAACTGGGCCAAACGTATCAAATTGTCCAGAAAGTGTATCTAATTCAGAGAGGTTTATTCGTGCGTGGGGCACGCTTGCTTACCATGAAATAGCACTCCTTTTTGCTCTTGGTGTTATATTTTATTTGGGTTGGTCCGCAGATAATATGTTTGGTGTTTGGACTTTCGTAATCTTATACGTCGCTCGGGTTTGTGCTAAACTGAATTTGTTTTTTGGTGTTCCCCGCGTGAATGTAGAATTTGTACCGAAGACACTATCCCACCTAACAAGTCATTTCAGAATATCTGCTTTGAATTGGTTTTTCCCGTTATCAATTACAATACTAAGCATTGCATTGGGTTGTTGGATTGAACGTATTTTATCGGTAAATTTAATTAGTGATGTCATAGGTTTTACACTGCTAGCAACTTTAACAGCTATGGCACTATTAGAGCATTGGGTTATGGTTTTACCCATCCCAGATGCCAAACTCTGGCGGTGGATGCTCCCACAAGAGAAACAAAAAGTAAAACACTTCCGTCGAAAGGATTACCATGGACTATGACGCAATTTTTGCCGATCAACTTAATCAGTTGAAAGAGGATGGAAATTACAGAATTTTTGCAGAGCTTGAGCGTCAGTCAGGAGCCTTTCCTAAGGCAAAAAGTTACGATAATGAAGCTCCCAATGAGGTGACTGTTTGGTGTTCTAATGATTATCTTGGAATGGGACAAAATCCAATAATACAAAATGCAATGAAAGAGGCTATTGACTCCTGTGGATGTGGAGCGGGTGGTACCAGAAATATTTCTGGTAATAATCATCTCCATTTACTTCTGGAGAAGGAACTTGCAGACCTGCACAATAAAGAGGCTGCGCTTTTATTTACTTCAGGTTATGTATCAAACTGGGCGGCGTTGAGCACGTTAGGGTCTCGCTTGCCAAGGGCTGTTATCTTATCNGATNCNNCNAACCATGCNAGTATGATNGAGGGTATNAGACACTCAANAGCTGAAAAAGTAATTTGGAGACATAATGATCCAGAAGATCTTGATCGAAANCTTTCTNCTATCGATCGGGACCGNCCCAAGATTGTNGCNTTCGANTCTGTNTANTCTATGGATGGAGATATTTGCCCNATGCAAGAAATTGTAGANGTGGCAGAAAAGCATGGCGCGATGACATATCTAGANGAAGTGCATGCAGTNGGCTTATATGGANCAAGGGGTGGGGGAATTTCTGAACAANTAGGTCTATCNNAGAGAATTACCCTNATAGAGGGCACCTTNGGCAAAGCATTTGGTGTGCTNGGTGGTTATATTACGGGATCTGATCANCTATGTGATTTCATNCGTTCATTTGCNAGTGGGTTCATCTTTACTACTGCGCTGCCTCCAGCCNTTGCTGCNGGAGCACTGGCTTCGGTAGCTCATTTGAAAGTTTCACAAGAGGAAAGATCTCGTCAGCGCGAACAGGTAAGGAAATTACGATCAGGATTAGATAAAGCAGGCATTCCACACATGGAAAATTCGTCACACATCATTCCTGTCATGATTAAAGATCCAGTTAAATGCCGTCAATTATCCGACATACTGATGCGTGAATACGGTATTTATGTGCANCCTATAAACTACCCAACTGTTCCTAAAGGAACTGAAAGATTAAGGTTTACACCTTCACCACTTCATTCTGATATGGATATAGAGAATTTGGTAGTTGCCCTAAGTACTCTTTGGANACAATGTGCCATATCCAGAGCCGTGGCATAATAGACCGTTTCTGGTTGACTTTATTCGTTGGGTGCTAATTTTTCGTTATAAAATGTTGGGGAACCATATGGGTAAACTCATAAAAATTTTTATCACTTTAGCGATGGTAGCTTCAAATGCTGTGGCGTCGGGCGATGCTGAAAAAGGGCAGAAAGCTTTTAAAAAGTGTAAATCTTGTCATATGATTATGGATGACAGTGGAAAAACCATAATTAAGGGCAGTAGGGCTGGGCCAAATCTTTACGGTATTTTGGGAAGAATAGCAGGTAGTGTAGACGATTTCAAATATGGNAAGAGCCTGGCTACATTGGGAACAACAGGATTTGTATGGACAGAAGCAGAATTTGTAACTTATGTGGCCGATCCTAAAAAGTTTTTAGTTAACAAACTGGATAATAAAAAAGCTAGATCCAAAATGTCCTTTAAATTAAAAAAAGATGCTGATGCTCGCAACATATGGGCCTATTTGGTATCTGTTTCTGAGTGAACTTAAATTATTATATAGAAACACGCGTTTAATTAAAACTGGTCTTAAGTATTGATGAAACCGTGCGGGGATCCTCTTCGTGCATAAGGTGTCCCAGCCCTTTGCACTCTGTAAGCCTTGAGTTAGAGATTACTCGTGCCCAACTATGAGAGATGTGTGATGGCACTGTTTTGTCTTTCTCTCCTACAAAAAAATGAATGGGCNACGTATCTCTGGGAAGTTGATCTAGAAAATCTCCAAGCTCCCAATCTGCCATCATCTGTAGAGTGCCGTCTACGTGATCAGGGCTAGTAAAAAGGTACTGGTAGCAACGTATTTGCTCTCTAGGAATAGTGGAGCCTGTACCAGAAAGTAATTTTTGGACTAAATCTTGTTTGTTAGCGAGTAGAGTTAATAATCTTGCAGGTATTGTCGTAGCTGCAGCAATTTTTGCAAAATATGGAAAAGCNACTCCAGCCAATCCGGAAAATTGCCCAAATGCTGCATTAATGGCTACGGTGTATGGACTATTTTCCAGTTTTTTTGCCAGTTCATAAGCTATAACCGCCCCTGCCGAATGTCCTAATACTATCTCAGGGATAAAATTTATTTCTTGCAGTAAATTATAAATCTGATCAACAATATTTTTTAGTTGTTTTTTTTGTTTTGTTAGCGCCTTAGTGAANCCATGTCCTGGCAAATCCAAAGATAATATTTCAAAATCTAGTTCAAGATCTTCTGTCAATGGAAACCAGCTATGTGATGATGCTCCAGTGCCGTGAATAAGTAACAACTTTTTACCCTCAGAACCTAGCTTTTGAATGTGCCAATTATAATTTACTAAATTAATGAAGGTAGAATTAGATCTGTTTGGCCACCATTCTGGTATGACTTCTATCACGCGTTATCCAATGAATTGGTGAGAGATTGAGATAGATCTTTTGCGTTTGCTCTGGGCAGATTTACATATTGAGCGTCCATTATTTGAGCCAAATCGAAAAGTTTTGGATTTGATTTTCGGCCCACATCAATAAATATTGATGATATTTTAGCCTCGCGAGCAATCTTNGCTACTTTCTGAGCATCATCCATTGCANCGTCGCGCCCTGGCTTACCGTTCAAGTCTATGTTTGCTTTCCCATCAGTTAATAAAGCAATTATAGGAGTTTTGCTACTTTGACGCGAGCGCTCTGCCAATTTTAAAGCCTTTTCTAAACCCGATGCGAGAGGTGTACCACCTCCTGCTGCAAAAGAAGACAAATTCTTTTTTGCCTGAACTAGNGAACGTGTTGGTTCTAGCAGTACTTGAGCAAATTGATCCCTAAAACCTATTAATGCAACAAAGTCTCTCTTTGAGTATGCATTCGCAAGCATAAGTTCTACGGCGCCTTTGGCCTCTGCCAATCTAGCCACAGCTGCTGAACCAGATGCATCCACTACGAATATAATTACTCGCTCAGACCTATTTTCAAATTGTTGGATTTGTAAATCTCCAGGGAGTATTATCAGTCCCTTTCGATCTGGCTGCTGCCTTCTCCTCATTTTTTGCCATGGGGCTGCCTGTCGCAGAGTGGCTAGAATTTCTATTCTATCGTGACCGTTGGGTCTGCCATTGATAGATAGTTTTGGACGTCCCCTAACCTTAGCGCGTATTTTAGTACCAAACCCTGTTTTGCTGGTCTTTACCAATTCTTTTTTTGAAATTCTCATTTGATTAATTAAATCGTTCGGAAGATTTGCTTTTACAGCTTCAATAATCATATCCTTTAAAAGCTGAGTTTGCTCACTGTTTAGCTCATCACCCTCGTCCTTCTCAGTGGCTTTGTTTTCGTCAAAGCTATTATCTGTTTGGTCTGGTTCATCACTTTGTATTACTATTGCTCGGTGAGATAATACCAAAGTGCTTGCGAGTTCTAAGTCACTGCTAGAAACCAAGTCGCGGCCACTCAGAGACGCCAAGGATTTTGCAGCATTTTGAGCCATTATAACTGGGCGGATGCTATAAACNCCGAGTTTTACTGCAGCAATTGTGAGAGCTTCTTGTTGGTTACTAGTTATATGTGATTGATGATTTTCGTTGTCAAATGGAGACGGTTTTGCGGGCTTAAAATCACAATGTCTTACGTTGATCAAATCAATCTCAAACGCTAGTCTATCTGATATTTTCTGCAAAACATTGGGGTCGTCCTGTCTAGATTCATCAAAAATTATNATAGGGCCNATTTTTTTTTCGTCTATCTGCTTGGAAATGACGGCTTGATTTTCCAAAGGTAACTTTTCACCCATCACTTGTATAAACCATCCGGGTTTTTCTAATAATCCAGGCTGTTTTACAAGTTTACCACTCGACATGCTCGAGACAGCATCCACCCCACCCATAAGATCCGTTAATGTGTAAAAAGGTTGCAAGATCGTTGGGGGTATCGCCTCAGAGCTAAAGAGACCCCTTAAATGAGAGATATGCGCCTCACTAGCATTTTTAAAAACTATTCCTCCGAAAGTATGTGGGGCCATAGAGCATAAATTTAGTGCTGTTTCCGCAAGTTCAGCACTGTTCATGTAAACTTCTGGCATTTTTATCCTATGATTTTCTCAACAGATCTTGCGACCCTTGTTCCAGAACCGGCATCGTCAAGAGGATCTCGTCTCAATCTATGGCTTAAAGCCATTGGGGCAATTTTTCTCAATTGTGCTTNATCTACACTGCTGCTATTGCTGAGAGCCGCCAGCGCTCTTGCAGTTCTGACTAGCGTAAGTTCTCCTCGTAATCCGTCACTGCCCAAATCTATGCAAATTTCTGCACAATTCTCGAGAATTTTATTATCCACGGAAACTGAATTAAGATTTTTTCTAGCTTTTTGAATCTTATTCCTGAGCTTCTTATTTTCTTTTTGCCAATCTAAAACATACCCCTCTGGGTTGTTATCATATTGATCTCTTCTTTGAATAATTTCTATGCGCTCATGGACAGTATCTGGTGTCATAACCTCTACAGATAACCCAAACCTATCAAGTAGTTGAGGTCTTAGTTCACCTTCCTCGGGATTTCCCGAGCCAATCAAAATGAATTTGGACGCGTGGCGGATTGATAAACCTTCTCTTTCAACAACATTTTCACCCGATTGTGCAACATCTAGTAGTAAATCCACNAGATGATCTTCTAATAGATTAACTTCATCAATATATAGGTATCCACGATTTGCTTTTGCAAGTAGCCCCGTTTGAAACCTCTTTANACCNTCAATTAAAGCATATTCGATATCCAGAGCNCCAGTAATACGATCAGAGCTAATACCTAATGGNAAGTCGACCACAGGGGTATTTATATNTTGGAATTTTTTNGACGCTGTATCTACCCAAAGTGGNACATCTGTATATTTTTCAGAGTTTATGGGGCAGCCACTTACTACTTTAATGGGTGGCAAAAGATCAGCAAAAGCTCTAATGGCCGTTGATTTTCCAGTACCTCGGTCTCCAAAAACTAATACTCCACCGATTTTCGGATCAATAGCAGTTAGAATTAGTGCTAACTTCATATTGTCTTGTCCAACTATAGCNGTAAATGGAAAGGGAGTATTCATTATTCTATTTCCTGATTATTTAATTCGCCGAAAGCCGGCCAATATCCTTCAATTTTTTTTATGCGAAAACGGGCATATAATTCTTCTTTAAACCAATTTCCACTTCTGACTTTGTCAATTGCTTCACGATGAGGTCCATTCAAATGAGCAAATTTTTTCATTGAGCTTACATCCGGCCAGATAGAAAATGTTAACTGCTGGCGCAATGGGACCTCTCCCAATCCAACTTTAAACATTACATCGGTATTATTTCCTATCCTCTCACTTATTGAAGGTGACTGCCGCCAAAAATTTATTAGCTTTGAAAAGCGAACTGTTGCTCGAGTTAAAATAGCAATTGGACCATCTACATGTTTAGAAATAACTGAAAATGGTTCACCATTTGACCACTTNCCTCGAGATGAAACTGCCTCCATATAAATTGTGGCATATTCTATAGATTGTGACTTATAGCGTAAGAATATTTTAGAATTATTTGTGAATTCAAGTGCGTCTTCGGCAGTGTCCCAAACACATAAAATGGCATATACGCCAAAATTGGGNATNGGTGTGAATCCTTGATCCGTCCCTGAACCTAAAAGTTTCCAGAAACGCAAATTAGTCAGCTTATTTAGTTTTTGCCTTGCAAGTCCCATCATGGCAAATGCCCAAAGTTGGCGCATCACCCCGTCAAAACGATAAAGGCTTATAGTTACCGTCTGTATAATATGCCTCCGATTTGCAACATAGAGCAGGGCTTGCTCATAGTGAACCACAAAAGACATCTATTGTAAAATAAAATGGACAGATGTAATGTCAATTTAACATGACACGTTTAGAACCAAATCTTAAGATTCCTGTGATCTCGCCAACTAGGTCGTCGGCCGTTGTAATCGGTGCTGGACTCGGCGGTTTGTCTGCAGCAATGCGACTGGGTTCAAAAGGATATTCCGTTACTGTAATCGATAGATTAGATCGTGTAGGTGGCAGAGGTTCATCAGTCACAAAAAACGGATTTAGGTTTGATTTAGGACCAACTATACTGACAGTTCCACAAGTTTTTGAGAGACTTTGGAAAGATTGTGGAAAAGACTTCGCCGGAGATGTTGAATTAGTTCCATTGGATCCATTTTATGAGATTCGATGGCAAGATGGATCACGTTTTCAAGTTCGAAGTAGTGAAGAAGAAATGCTTGCTGAAGTTACGCGTAATTTCCCTAAAGACTTAAAAGGTTACTGTAAATTTCTTGAGGATTGTGAAAAGCGTTATGTTTTTGGTTTTGAAGGCTTAGGTAGAAGGCCAATGAATAAGATCTGGGATTTGTTGAAGGAAATTCCTGGATTTATAAGGTTGAGAGCTGATCGATCTGTATATGCTCATGTTTCAACTAGAGTAAAAGATCCCAAACTTAGAATGGCTTTGTCTTTTCATCCGCTTTTTATCGGGGGAGACCCAAGAAATGTAACCTCAATGTATATTTTAGTTAGTCATTTAGANAAAGCTTTTGGCGTTCATTACGTTAANGGGGGAGTTCAGGCTTTAGCCGATGCAATGGCTAATGTTGTGAAGGAACAGGGTGGTCAGGTTTTACTAAATTCCAATGTTGAGAATATAACCCTTAGCAAGCAAAAGGCCGATGGGGTCATGCTAGAAAATGGGTTGAAACTTAATGCTGATATNGTCGTTTCAAACGCCGATCCAGGCTGGACNTATAATAAACTTCTTCCTAANCAAAAAAAGCGTTGGACAGAAAAAAAGTTAAAAAAATCAAGATGGTCTATGGGGCTTTTTGTTTGGTATTTTGGTACTAAAAATACAAAGAAAAAGTGGCAAGATGTTGGACATCATACAATAATGAATGGGCCGCGCTATCGCGGGCTGTTAGCTGATATTTTTGATAGGCAATTTTTGGCTGATGATATGTCAATTTACCTTCATCGCCCATCAGTTACAGACCCAAGTGTAGCACCCAAGGGCGATGATTGCTTTTATGCACTTTCGCCTGTCCCAAATCTGAAAACTTCAAATCCCATNGACTGGTCNAAGGANTTGGAAGGTTACAAAAATAAAATGCGAATGGTCTTGGAAGAAACAATCCCAGGTTTTTCCGATGCTATCATTGAAGAANACATTTTAACGCCAAAAGATTTTGAAGAACGCTACTTGAGCCCATATGGTTCTGGTTTCTCTCTTGAGCCCAGGATTTTTCAGTCTGCCTGGTTTAGACCTCACAATGTCAGCGAAGACATTGAAAACCTCTATCTTGTTGGTGCAGGAACTCATCCTGGAGCTGGTATTCCAAGTGTAGTTACATCATCGGAAGTTTTATCACAGCTTGTATCCGATCCTGTGACTGGAGGCACTTAACATGTCAAATCGGAGAGAGGATTTAGANTATTGCGANCAAGCTATTAAAAATGGATCCCTTAGTTTCCATGCGGCCTCAAGACTTCTGCCAAATGCTGTCCGTAATTCGTGCTTAGCCCTATANGCATTCTGTCGTTTGGCAGATGATGAAGTGGATTTAAAAGAGGATAAATCAGCCTCAGTATACGACCTGGTTGAGAGGCTAGATAAGGTTTACTCTGGCAGTCCGAGAGACCTTCCAATGGATCGTGCCTTTGCAAGAATGGTTGAAGAAACGGAGATGCCTCGCGCGTTACCTGAAGCGCTTATAGAAGGCTTAGTTTGGGATGCAATGGAGCGGAGGTATCAAACTTTTGATGAACTGGTTGCATATTCTGCAAGGGTCGCTTCATCTGTTGGTGTAATGATGTGTGTTATAATGCGTCAGCGTGACTCGAATGTATTGGCACGTGCATGCGACCTAGGAGTGGCAATGCAGCTGACCAACATCGCTCGTGATATAGGTGAGGATGCTCGAGAAGGACGTTTGTATATCCCATTGAATTGGATGAAGGAAGTAGGTGTAAATCCTAAATTATTTTTGCAAAGCCCTACTCCCACGCCTGAAATACGATCGTTGGCACATCGTTTACTAGCAAAAGCAGAAACACTATATCAAAGGTCGGAATCGGGACTAGTATGCCTACCAAAAGCCGTTAGGCCAGCCATGTTTTCTGCTCGTCATATTTACGCTGCAATTGGACAAGAAATTCGTAACAATGGATTTGATAGTGTTGGCATACGTGCAAAAACGTCCCGTAGAAAAAAGGTTGGATTGCTTCTATTATCCTGTGCGCAAGCAAGCGCTAGTTTGTTGCTGCCCGGCCCAGCAACGCTTTACGCTCCAGCATTGGAGCAAACAAAATTCCTCGTTGATGCGGCCGAAGTGAAAAGGCAGAATGACTCCGATTGGAGCGATCGATTTATTTCTATCTTAGAACAGCTACGCCAAAGAGACCTCGAAAATTATGGCACCTAATCACTAGTGTTTTACAGGAAATTAAAATGTCATGTTCTGGTTAGATTTTCTGGTCTTTTTATTTGCTTGTATGGCAGCAGGTCTAACAGGATCACTTTTCCCTCCAGGAAAATGGTATTCTGAGTTAAATAAACCAGTGTGGACCCCGCCCAATTGGGTTTTTCCTGTTGCGTGGCCAATTCTATACCTACTCATGTCTTACAGTGGGGCAACGTTAGCAAATCTTGAAAGCGCAGGCTCAGCATTGGCATTATGGGCGTTACAAATTTCGCTAAATACTTTATGGACACCAGTATTTTTTGGCCTCAAAAATCTTAAACTGGGTTTAATNATTATANTCTTNCTATTGGTTTCTGTGGCAATTNGTACCTATGTATTCTGGCTATATGCGTGGATTGCNGGACTACTATTTTTGCCATATTTAGCGTGGGTCGTCTTTGCAGCAGCGTTAAATGCTGCTGTATTTAAACTCAATTAAAAANCNTATTTAAANANCCAACTTCNCCGCCTNGGAACGCGAACTGCAAGCATTGCTAGTATTAACGGATTGCGGAACCTATGCAGATCTAAAGCCTCAAATACGCCTGTAGTTNTANGCCCATCTANNGTTGTCTCAACTGCTGCCCGACTATAAAATGGTGCATCCAACATATTTTTAATCTGTCTTGGTTCGGCGGTTACATCGCATCTTGTACTGCGTTTAACTGACCAAAGGCTGCGTTTAAAATTTTTAATTGGAGGAGGNTCTTCCATGGAGGATCCTTTTCCATCTTCATCGAAGTTGAATGCGTGGCTTTCTTTTTCCCCATTTTTAAGTTCAAGGTCGTAGAAGCATTTTGTTCCCTCAGAAACAGGGAACCGACCCCATGTCCAGTAATTGAAATCTTGCTCTAGTGCGCGAGTGCCAAAATTTGCATCAAAATAACCATGGCCAGACCATTTCCAGCCAGCAGTGTTTAGATCTACTTCAATTTNCGCTGTTGGAGCAAAAGGTCTCCAAATGTGGGTACCGTCAGAAGTCAAAGGTAATTCTACATCTGTAATAGACTTTGGCTTAACAATAATTGTGCCTTTTANCTNTGAAACGANAGGTAAGCTACTTATTTCATTGATTGATATTACCAAACTTTTCTCTGATTCATCCCAAATCATGGACGAGGGACCGATGGTGAGACTGTGCTNTGATTGCTGTAAAGCTGAACTTCCTCGGTCGGTCATTGTAAAACGNCCGCCNGGACCGTAAGTTGCAACGTTTATACAGACGTTNTTTTGTGGGACTTTTCTCCCTGACCACTTATACCANGGAGAAAATACTGATCCAATAAAAGCAATTATGGAAATAGCTTTTCCACTTATCGGGTCGATGCCGTCAANGTACCACCAGGCGTANCCATTTGAGGGAACGTCGATGTTGAAATTTGGNCCTTTGTTATCTCCTCTACCGCGAGCTGAGCGCAAAGAGTTGCCATTGGAACTCCTGCCCCCGGATGTACTCCGCCTCCGACCAGAAATAGGTTTTTTAGGGGCGTCACGCATTTTGGGCGCCGCAAGGTCGCTAGCAGGCTGTGAGGGCTCCGACCGTAAAGTGATCCGTCCGATGCTGGAAAAAGTGCCTCGAAATCCTCGGGTGTCGTTAGGTTTCCCCTCTNTAGTTTTGATTGAAAGGTCAGGCCAAACGTTTCCAGCCGTTTGAAGGTTGTTTCTTTGCATTTTTCATAATCCTCTGGAGTAGACNTTCTCTTCGAGACTGGCGGTGCATTTAAAATAATCTCAAACCGCTCGATATCTGGATATGGTGCATTCTTGCCGCGATCTTGGGCACAAACATAGATGGATGGATCGCTCGGCATTTTGCCCCGTTTTATTTCCCNAAACTCTGAATTTGGTTCGTCTGAAAAAAAGACATTGTGGTGTACTAGATCTAGACCAGANACTTTNGCATCGAAGCCCCAAACGTATGCTGACANGCTTCTATCGCANTTTGCCTCTTTNGTGGCAGCTTTTTTTACTGCGTGGCCAAGTTTCCCCACNGCTAGTGCTCNTGGNTCTCCATTAAAGATAAATTTATCAGCCNGATGCTTATTACCGAGATTATCTGTAATGGANACTAATCTATCANCCTCTGTATTAAATTCTTTTACTTCGGAGTCGTAAGTAAAGGATGCTCCACGGTCCAAAGCTAGCTTTTCCAGTACGCTGGCCAGTTTTTTCATTCCGCCTTTAATTGACCAAACTCCACGTGCTTCTGCTTGCCAAATTAGAGATAGAAGAGCTGGGGACTCTAAGGGTGATCCTCCAATATATGTAGCATATCGGGCAAATAATTGTTGTAATCTATAATCACTAAATTTTAATTTAAGTGAGCCACTTAGCGAGCGATATGGATGTATTTTTGTAAGAATTCTAGGGTTAGAAAGAACTGCGCGGTTCATATCTAACAGCGAGGGTTTTGGATTTTGCATAACTGGAGTTTCAAAACATGAAAATAAATCTTTTGTATCAAAAAAATATTTTTCAAATTCGTGAGCTGAATTCGATCCGCTAAAACTCAATATAGCATCCCTCGATGCTTCAAAGTTATCATGCAGGTCCAAAGACGTACCGTCCGGCCACCAGTGCCTGGCGATTATTTTTTGTCGTACNAATTCGATGTGCTCAAAAATATCCTCACCAACTGATTTAAATAATTTTTTAAAAATTGGTAAAAGTGTTAGAACTGTCGGCCCAACATCGATATCACCTGTAGANCCCNTAATTGTTCTNAGCTTGCCACCGGCATTTTTAGCTTTCTCAAATACGCTTACCTGATAGCCTAAGTGCGAAAGACGCACTGACGAAGCAAGACCACCAATGCCCGCTCCAACTATAATAACTTTGTCTTTACTAGCCAAGGGTAGCTGATGAAGTGTCATAATTGAATTGTTGACTCGAATNCATAATATGTCCAGTATAATTTACACATATGTAAATAATTATTGTCACAATTGGAGTATTGCTTTGCTGGATAAGAGGATTGAGGCNGCTATAAGGNGCGGTGTTGGGGCCCATGGCAGTAGAATGCCGTTACCAAAGACCCTTAATGAGGCAATTCAGTACTCAGTATTTCCAGGGGGGGCAAGAATTAGGCCAACCATATTGCTATCTGTAGCGATAGCATGCGGTGATGATATCCCGGGTTTAGCAGATTCTTCTGCTGCAGCTTTAGAAATGATCCATTGCGCAAGCCTGGTTCATGACGATTTGCCATGTTTTGACAACGCGGAAACGAGGCGTGGACAACCGTCTGTGCATAATAAATTTGGCGAGTCTACGGCAGTTTTAGTAGGGGACAGTTTGATTTCCAATGCGTTCGGCGTAATAGCAGAGTCTGCACAGAAAGACGCGGTAAGAGCAGTAAGGCTGATCTCTCTGTTATCAAAATATTCTGGATTTCCAAATGGGATTTGTGCTGGTCAGGCGTGGGAAGCAGAGGATAGTGTTGATCTGACTGCTTATCATCAGTCAAAGACGGGTGCATTGTTTATAGCAGCAACGCAAATGGGTGCAGCAAGTGCCGGGCACGACCCAGAGCCTTGGTTCGAGTTAGGTGCTCGTATTGGGGAAGCATTTCAGGTTGCTGATGATTTATTGGATGTGCTTTGCTCCGAAGACGAAACAGGTAAGCCTTCTGGGCAAGATCTCCTAAATCATAGGCCAAATGCAGTTAGCGCATATGGTGTTGATGGGGCAAAGCAGAAACTTAGAGATATACTTGGTGGTGCGATCTCATCTATTCCGTCCTGTCCTGGCGAGGCAAAGCTCGCCGAAATCGTCAGATTACAATCAAACCGTCTCTTACCAAAGGAACATATGAAGCCAGTGGCTTAAATTCATGGCAGTTGATAGCCCCGATGGCAGTTTTATTAAGCGCCCCAAGTCCCATTTCTGGATGAAGGCCAAAAATAATTTATTCAAAAGTCAGAAATTTCACAGAATTATTGCNAAAGTACCTATTCTTTCTCGTGTAGCAAGGCGGGAAGGTGAAGAAATTTTTAGGTTAATGGCNGGCTTTATNGCTACNCAGGTCCTTTATGTTTGGGTNCAAACAGGAGCGCTACAGAAATTATCAAGCAANCCCNATACTGTANTTATGTTGTCANCGTTNTGGGGNTTTGATTTAGAGCGNTCAGAGATATTATGCCGCGCAGGTGANGCTGTCGGGCTNGTTAAAAAAAAGAANGGTNCNTATCGNTTNACGCGAAAGGGGGCGGTNATTATTGGCNTGCCGGGAGTTNCTGCNTTAATAGAACATCATAAAATTTTGTATAAAGATTTACAAAGNCCAGTTGATTTTTTCANAGGGNNTGAGGAAACGCAACTTTCNAAGTTTTGGCCNTATGTNTTNAGTGGTGGAATGGATCTTAGGTCTTCTGAAGTGGANCAATANAGCAATTTGATGAGTGAGTCGCAATATATGGTTGCGGCNGATACTTTGGCNTCNGTNAATATACCTNNAGTGTGTCGTTGGTTAGATGTGGGNGGTGGTAAAGGTACNTTTGTAGNNGAGCTAAACAAAAGCTATCCNAAGGTTGATGCCGCAGTTTTTGATTTGCCAGGTTCGCATTCTGCCAATGCANAGCATANTTGTATTATTGGATCTTTTAAAGAAGATGAATTNCCNAAAGGTTATGATATAATTTCACTAATTCGTATACTTTATGATCATCGTGACCAAACAATTGAAAACTTACTTGCTAANGCTCATGNTGCACTTAGTAANGGGGGNCGCTTAATAGTTTCAGAGCCCATGNTGGGTCCTGANCAACCGACTTTATGGGGTGATGTATATTTTGCAATGTATACNCTCGCNATGAGTACNGGCAAAACANGNTCNCCAGANCAAATATCTGAATTTATCAAGGCCGCNGGCTTTATNGATNTNAAAATTCANAAAGCCANNCGCCCTTTTATTACAACAGTAATAGAGGCGCGCAGAATTTAAATNATAAAANNTGTCAAAAAAAATTGACACTTTNAAATGTCAGGTTAAACTGACACTTATTACGACTCTTTATTGTAGCGATAAAGAAAGCGGCAGGGATAAGGGATAAGGGATGGANACATCAGCAGTTTTATTGGAGGGCGCAAAGCAACTTTCAATCCAGTCCGTTGGNCTTAAGGACCCAGCCGAGGGGGACGTAGTTGTTCAAGTGCATCATTCCGGTATTTCCACTGGCACAGAGAGTTTGCTCTGGTCGGGTAAAATGCCTCCATTTCCGGGAATGGGTTATCCGTTAGTTCCTGGATATGAAGCAATGGGAGAAGTTGTTCATGCGGAGGTGGGTTCATCTTTAAACATTGGGGATTTTGTTTTTGTACCTGGTTCCAATGGCTTTAAAGACGCTTTAGGTCTTTTTGGTGGTTCGGCCCGTCTTTTGGTAACTAATTGTGATAGAACAGTAAAAATTGATCGGCAACTTGGGGAGCAGGGGGCGTTATTTGCTTTGGCTGCCACCGCACGTCATGCAATTGCAGGCATGGAGGTTCGTTTGCCGGATCTAATAATTGGGCATGGTGTTCTTGGGCGTCTATTAGCTCGACTCACTATTGCGGCCGGTGGCAAAGCTCCAACTGTTTGGGAAATTGATGAAGCACGTAGGGCTGGCGCTGTTGGTTATGAGGTAATTCATCCTGATAAAGACGAAAAAAGAGATTACAGGGCCGTTTTTGATGCGTCTGGTCGTGCTGATATTTTAGATCAGTGGATACAGCGATGTCAGAAGGGTGCAGAAATTGTTCTTGCTGGCTTTTACAGTGAGAGAATCAATTTTGCTTTCCCTCCCGCTTTTATGAAGGAAATAAAGATTAGAATTGCTGCAGAGTGGTCTCAGTCAGACCTTACGGCAGTTCGAGCGCTAGTTGAAAGCGGGGCTTTATCTTTGGATGGTCTGATCACACACAGAATGCCGGCTGAAAAGGCTGATGAGGCCTATAAAGTGGCATTTGAGGAAGCTGACTGCAGTAAAATGATGTTAAATTGGAGCAATGTGAAATGAAAGATGATGTCCCAAATCTTAAGGA